>JASHVB010000333.1 GCA_030039695.1 Acetobacteraceae bacterium | reverse complement strand
CCGGTGGAGATTACCTTTTGATGCTTGCCGATTTCGACCGTGGCGGAGCCAAAAGAGTTTTCCTTGAATACCCGATATACCATCCACATGCTCAGCAGTATCAGAAGATTGCCCGCGATGGAGAGCCACGGCGGCACGCTCGACCAGCCGAAACGATGATCGAATCCCGGCACCACGAATGTTGCGATACCCGGGAGGCCGGTGACTGATACAATGATCTTCTGCGTCAGTCGGCGTTCCGCAGCCGGTCCAGCCTTGCTTCTGTTCTTGAGGAGTATCGGATCATTCACGATGTAGAGCGTAAGAGGAAAGCTCGATACGGCACCGACTCCGAGATAAACCCAAGCCTGCCAATATTGCATCGTTCCCGCCGAGATAAACAGCGAGAGCCCGATGAGGGAAGAGCTCGCGATAAGCCAGAGCCAGGCCTTTGCCTTGGTATCATTCATTTGATGCGAACTCCGAGTTCCTTCACTTAGTCCCGGGTTGCTGCCATGCACATGCGGCTGGGCCGGCTCATCAGGTACCATCGCATCCGGCGCCCAAAATCGTCGTAGCCATCGAGGCCCGTCCGTAGCGTCTGATGCTCGACGCCGATTCGGATGACGAGCAACAAGGCAAGGAGGGGGACCGTCGCAAGCCGCCACCGCGATCCGAGCAGAGGCGCGCTACCGAGGATGGAGCAGCCGAAGCAGCCGATCGTTTGGACGAGGAGATTAGACCGAGACCCATTTGTAGCCTTTTCCGCCGAAGCCGTTGATTCCGCTGCACGGACTGCGCCGGTGCTGGAGTTGGCTCCTCATCGCGGTCTCCGACCACGCTTCCAGCCGCTCATGGCGTCCTCCATGGCACCACGCATCACCCGATAGAAGTCCGCCATCTCTTCGAGACGCACGCTTGCCGCCTTGGGCGGTGCGCCCCTGGCTCCGGCATTCAACTGCCCGGCCAACATGTCGCGCAGATGGGTCGGCTGCCGGATCATGGTCTCGTAGTCGTCTGCCACGGCATAGAGCGCCCGTTTCGTCACGGGATCGCGGTGTCGACGCGCCAGCGTGTAGCTCTCCAGCAACCTCGCGGCGACACTTGGGTTGCTCTGGCTGGCCGCGAGGTCGTGGGTGATCTGGTCCAGGCTGACGGGGTGGGGACAGAGCAGGAGGCACCCTTAGAGGCGGGCGGCGACGGGCGGTACACCCGAGGGCATGACCAGCCGGGCCACGTCTTCCATGAAGCGTTGCTTGTTCTTACCTTTGTTGGACATATTGGGCATATTCCGAGTATGTATATATATTATATACATATATAAAAGCAATCCGACAGCAAGCGCGAACGTGGGAGGAGGTGCATGCTTCCTTGTCGCGTCGGCGCGATCATCGTCACTGGGTTACCGTCTCTCTACATCGCGGTGATACCGCGAGTTTCGTAAATTCCTTGCCGGCGCGTTTTTCCTCGGCGGCGGGATGCAATTCTACTTCTACCTGGCGAGGATTCTGATCCCGCTGATGTGGACCGGTGCCGTCCAGCTGCCTGAGCTCGACGCCGGGCTTGGCACGATCCACTTTGTGCTGCTTCTTGTTCGTTTGCGTTGCAGGTGGTTCTTTCGCAACAGACCCAGCCCATAGACTCACCACCAACCAATGTCTGCTAAGTACTCTGCACTGCGATGCTCAGCGTTGCAGGGAGGTCGAAAGGAGCTAGTAGATCACTGCCGCTGTCGATCCACAGCCGATGTCGCGCACCAGGGTGACACTCTACGCTATAGGTTCGCTGCTGACCGTCGTGGCGCTGGTCTTCCTGCCAATAGGCAGGATGGACTGGATCCCTGACGGGATCTTCATTGCCGTTCCCGTCGCCGCCTTCGGTTGTTCTGCCCTGCTGGTGGCGCTCGTCAATCCCGTAGTCTATCGCGCGCACAGCCGCTTCCACCCGGGTACCAAGAGATGAGACCTGATCCTGGTCGCGCTGATACTCGCAGCCTTGGTCGCTGAAATACCGTTTGCAACGCTCGATGCGGGCCGAAAAGGATGGTTCGGCGTGCCGCTCAGGGCGGTTCTCGTTGGCTACGTCCTGCTTATCCGTGGCATCGCGTCACGGCCTGGGCCCAAGGTGTCAACCCGTTCTTCGAGCCGGGCGTCCGAATCCAGAAAGAGCGTGGGCAGCGTGTGATCACATCCGGGCCATACCAACTGATCCCTCGTGCCGGGTACATGGCGGCGATAACGATATTCATCGCAATTCCGCTCGCGCCCGCCTCCTGCTGGGCCCCATTGCCGGCGGCGTTGGCGGTCGCGTTGCTGGTCCTCCCGACGGGTTTGGAGGATCGCCTGCTCCAGGCCGAGCTATCGGACTGTGCCGACTATGCACGACAAATACGTTATCGGCTTGTGCCGGGTCTTTGGTGACGGCTGGTAGCTGGTGATGGTATTTTGCATGCCAGTGTGCGATGCGCTGCGTCATCGATGAAGCAAATGAATCGACCGATCGTTGTCGATATCCACCGAGATGTGATTGAATCCGAATCGGGGCGATTCCTCCTGATAAATCAGCACTACGCATCTGGGGCGGTCCATCAGTCCGGATTGCGGAGATAGAGCGAAGAGGTTTGTGGCGGAAACTCAGCGTGGGACGATGGTCGAAAACAATCACGTGGCAGTGAGGGGGGTGAAGAGGCAGCACTCATCGGCTAGGCCTGAGCGCCTCAGGGGTATCCGGCTGAATAGGTGTCGATCGTCCATGACGACTTGCTTTCGGCCAATGGGAGGTCAAGCCAAGTCCGGCTCGAACGACCGGAGGGGCCATCCATCTCTAGCTTCCTCACCCTCTGGTTGTCTCGCTAGCCTGCGCTGCGAAGGGGAGGGACGGGCCATCCCGTCAACCTCGGCTACTCAACCGACGGCTCGTTGCAGCTCACCGAATGGGGTACGATTTGATGAAATCCAACCGCGGAAGCCGGAATTCCACGACAACCCCGAACAAGGAACCCAAGCTCTCGCGCACCCGTGCGCCCGCCGACCTATCGCCCGTAGAATGGCAGAGAGGCCTACGCCGCCAGTTCGGCCGCGAGCAGGCCTTCGGGCTCGAGAATCTGACTGGCGAACCGATTTTCTCCGAGTTTCGGGTCAGCAATCCCGCCGCAAAATCGAGCTATCGCGTAGCGATCCGGGGCATGGGGCCCGGCGACAACTTCTGCTCATGCCCCGACTACGCGACGAACGAGCTCGGCACGTGCAAGCACATCGAGTTCACGCTTGCGCGGCTCGAGAACCGACGCGGTGCAAAAGCCGCATTTGCGCGTGGCTACCAGCCAGTTTTTTCCGAGCTGTATCTCCGCAACGAGGGCAGGCGTCACATATATTTCCGACCCGGAACAGACTGCCCACCAGCGCTGCGCGAGGCCGCCGCAGCTTTGTTCGATGCCGGTCGTGAGGGGATGCTGCCAGATGATCGCTACCACGAACTCGAGTCTTTCATGGCCATGGCGTCGAAGTCGGGTCATGAGTTCCGCGCCTATGACGATGCGCTCGATTTCATCGCGGCAAGGCGGGATGCAGAGCGCCGTGCCTCGAAGCTCGCGAAACTGTTTCCTCAAGGAGCTGTCGACCCCGAGCTTGGTGCCGTTCTGAAAGCGCCGCTCTATCCGTATCAGGCCGAGGGCGCGCTGTTCGCGGTCCGGGCTGGTAGGGCATTGATCGGCGACGACATGGGACTGGGCAAGACCGTCCAGGCCATCGCTGCCACGGAAATCCTGGCGAGGCATTTCGGCGTAACAAGGGTACTGGTGATCTGCCCGACCTCGCTCAAATACCAGTGGCAAAGCGAGATTCTGCGTTTCTCCGGCAGGCAGGGCGAGAATGTGGCGCGCGTCATCAATGGCGGCCGGGCGCGGCGTCAGATCGACTATCGCTTAGACGATTTCTGCAAGATCACAAATTACGAGAAGCTCAAGCCCGACCTCGATCTGATCGCCGTGTGGGCGCCCGATCTCGTGATCGTCGACGAAGCGCAACGGGTGAAGAACTGGAACACCATTGCTGCGCGTGCTCTGAAGCGAATCGGTAGTCCTTACGCAATCGTGCTGACTGGCACCCCCTTGGAGAACAAGCTCGAAGAGCTGATCTCGATCGTTCAGTTCGTCGATCAACACCGGCTGGGGCCGACGTGGAAGCTGCTGCGTAAGCACCAGGTCAAGGACGAAGTCGGGCGCGTCATTGGCTACACGGGGCTCGAGGAGGTTGGTCAGACACTGGCGCCCATGCTCATCCGCCGCCGCAAATCCGAGGTGCTCAAACAATTGCCAGACCGCCTCGACCAGAACCTTCTCGTGCCGATGACAGAGATGCAGATGCGCTATCATCAGGAGAACGCCGACCTGGTCGCAAGAATCGTGCAGCGCTGGCGGAACACGGGGTACTTGTCAGAGACAGACCAGCGACGGCTGACCTGTGCGCTGCAGAACATGCGCATGTCGTGCAACAGCACTTACCTCTTGGACCAGGAGACAGACCATGGTGTCAAAGCCGATGAACTGGCGGCGCTGTTCGATGATCTGTTCACCGAGCCAAAAGCAAAGGCGGTAGTGTTCTCGCAATGGACGCGGACCCACGACATCATCGTGCGGCGCCTCGAAGCGCGCGGCTTAGGCTATGTCAGCTTTCACGGCGGCGTGCCATCAGACAAGCGGCCAGCACTCGTCGAGCGCTTTCGCGACGACCCCGCCTGCCGCGTGTTCCTGTCAACCGACGCCGGCAGCACAGGCCTCAATCTGCAGCATGCCTCGACTGTGGTGAACATGGATCTACCGTGGAATCCTGCCGTACTGGAGCAGCGCATCGCACGCATCCATCGCATAGGTCAGCAGCAGCCTGTGCGGGTCATCAATTTCGTCGCAAAGGGTACCATCGAGGAAGGAATGCTTTCGGTGCTGGCGTTCAAGCGCGCACTGTCGGCCGGAGTTCTCGACGGTGGCAGCGGCGAGATTTCGCTCGGCGGCTCGCGCCTTAACCGCTTCATGAAGGAGGTGGAGAACGTCACTGGGCGCATGGGCGAAAGCGAGGCCGTGACCCCGGCCGAGGAGGCCGGGCACAGCATCGTCGCTGCTGACGATGCCGAACCCATGGAAGACGCAACGGCGCAGGTGGAAATCGGCCCCGACGATATCGAGCGCTCGATCGGGCCAGCAGTGCCGCGGAGCGAACCCGGGTCCGATCCGTGGCTTGCGCTGGTGCAGGTGGGTGCGCAGTTCGTTGCCGCTGTGGCGGCCGCCAACGATCCCAAGGCTCCGGCGCATCCATGGATCGAACGCGATCCGGCAACTGGCATGCGGAGCCTCAAAATGCCGCTGCCGCCTCCTGAGACCGCGCGACAGCTCGCCGACGCGCTTTCGGCGCTCGCGGACGGACTCCGCGGCAGGACCGCGTAACGGGATTTCTTCGCCGGACTGTGGCGCCGCCACTTTCCTCGAACAACCCGAAAATCGACTGATGCGAGCCGTCGTGCCCGTTGACCACTCTCGGCCTTTTCCAGCCATTCGCCGTCCATATGGGGCCGCTCGAAAGCTGACATTCGACCGCTTTATGGGTGAATGTTTGGGGGCCGTTCGGGCGTGATATATGCTCTCCGACCGACGAGCGCGGGACAGAAGGCTACACGCTGTGCCAATTTAACTCAACGGTGACACTGGGTTGGGTCGGGGAACCACCATTGGAGAATAGCTATGGCTTCGTCGATCGGATTTCCGGTGTCCGACGCTGTCCAGGGCGGGTTGGAAGGTCGCGAGCAACTGCGTGCCAGTTCGATGGAATTTCGGAAGGAGGTCATCGAAATCACGGATCGAGTGTTTGCCGCGGTCGGTTACTCCGCGAGCAACGTGATCCTCATCCAGGGACAAGACGGATCCATCATCGTTGATACGTCGGCCAACCCAGTCGATGCGCGCGCGATCGTTGACGCTTTCGGCGCTCGGCTGGTGCGACCCATTCGCGCGGTCATCTACACGCATAATCACCCTGATCACTCCGGCGGGGCCAATGTGTTCGCCGAGAATGACAATCCGGAAATCTACAGCCACCAGACGCTTGTAGATTCGGGTCCCGAGTTCGGTCGGGGCGCACGCGGCGGCGGCGATGTCTTCGGCACAAAACTGCCAGACGAGCAGTTCATTAACGCTGGCACTCAGCTCGAATACGGCCGCGTCACGCCGCACACGCGCGAGGGCTTCCTTCCGCCGACCAGGACCTTCAGCGGCGAAGAGGAGACGATCGAGGTCGCCGGTGTCCGGATGCAACTCATGCACACGCCGGGCGAGTCGCCGGAAAATGTCGCTGTCTGGATCCCTGACAAAGGGGTCCTTCTTCCTGGCGACGACTTCTACAAGTCATACCCCAACCTCTCGCCCCTCAGAGGCCTTCGTTTGCGCCCTCCCGAAACCTGGATCGTCAGCCTGGAGAAGATGATCAGGCTCCACGCCGATTATCTTGTGCAAGGGCATATGCGCCCGATCCTCGGCAAGGATGACGTTCGCGAAGCGTTAACAGTCTACCGGGACGGCATCCGGACCATACTCGACCAAACGCTCGCCGGCATCAAGCAAGGCAAGACGCCGGATGAATTGGTTCAGGAGGTGAAGCTGCCGCCCAAGTTGGCACAGAGCCCCTACCTGAAAGAATACTATGGCAGCGTCGCATGGACGGTCCGGGGGATCTACGCCGACTATGTAGGTTGGTTCGACGGCAATGCCACGAACATCTTCCCGCAGCCGCTGGCGGCGCGTGCAGCGAAGATGGTGGATATGGTGGGTGGTGCCCAGAACATGCTGGCCCAAGCTCGTAACGCAGTTGAAACCGGTGAATTCCAGTGGGCGGCCGAGTTGACCGATTACCTCTTGGCCATCGATGCAGGGGACATCGCTGCCAAGCAGGTTAAGGCGAGGGCGTTGACAGAGCTTGGGGAGCGTCAACTCAACGCCACAGCTCGGAACTACTACCTGACTTCAGCGCAGTTTCTGCTCAAGGGTCAGCAGGCAACGTAAGGGAGCACCGCGAGCATCCCTGTGTGTCAGTTCTGCGCCCGGCAGCGGGCGGAACCAGACTGGCGAGTTTGGAGCATGCGGCGCGAAAAGTTACTATGTTCAATGCTTCGTCGGGCAGCAATTTGGTCTCCCAACGGGGCGTGCTTAGTGGCCGCAGGGGTTGAAGTGACTGCATCACCTCGAACCAGTGAGCGACCCGTTATGGCTGACGACAGAATGATCCCAAGGCGCGTCCTGTTCGGGAACCCGGCTCGCGTTGCACCCCGGATCAGCCCGGACGGCGATTTCCTCGCCTGGCTCCAGCCGCGGGACGGCGCGCTGAACCTTTGGGTCTCACCTGTGGGCGATGTCGATTCGGCGAGGCCGTTGACCAAACGGGCGCGGCCGCTATCCGATTTCGGCTGGGCGTACGACGGACGTCACCTGTTGTTCATAGATGATATCAACGGCGATGAAAATCGGCGCATCTGGGTTGTCACCCGTGATACTGCCGACGCCCGCATGCTGACGCCGGAAAGTGGTGTCGCCGCCGGCGTCCTAGCCCTGTCGGCCGATCGACCCGGCACGATCGTTGTCGCTCTCAACGACCGCGATCCCAAATGGCCAAATGGCACGATGCCTGGATGATCGATCTTGCCTCGGGACAGCGGGACCTGATTTTCGAAAACCGAGGAGGTTACCGCGAGCAGACCTTCGACTACGCCCTGTCGCTCCGTTTACTGCGGCGTCAGAACGAGAAGCAGGGCGGCTCATCCTTCTACCGCTACGAGGCTGGCCGGATCGAACCGGCCTTCGACGTACCGCACGAGGACAATCTCGGGACATACGTGGCGGGTTATGAGCGGGACGGTAGCAACTATCACCTTATGTCATCCGTCGGGCGTGATAGGAGTGCGCTGTTCCGCGTCAATGCCGCGAGCGGCCACCGCCAGCTCCTGGCCGAGCATCCGCGGGCCGACCTGCATGGCTTGATCCGCGATGCGCGCACCGGACAGGCCACAGCTGCCAGCTTCGAGTATGTGCGGCGGGAATGGGTCGTTGTCGATTCAGAAGTGGCTGACGATCTGAGGTTGCTTTCCGACGCGGCCGGGGATCTTGACTTCAACGTCTACAGCCAGACCGAAGACGGCACACGATGGGTCGTCATATTTTATGGCCCGACCTAGCCCGGCGCCTATCATCTCTACGATCGTCGGAGCAGGAGTCTGGCGTACTTGTTTGAACTCCGCCCCGAGCTAGCACCATACAAGTTCGCGCCGATGCGCGGGCTGGTGCTGAAGTCCCGCGACGGGCGCGAACTCGTCAGTTATTTGACGTTGCCGCGCGATGTCGAGGGCGACCGGCCGCCGGAACCGTTGCCGATGGTCCTGAGCGTGCACGGCGGTCCCTGGAGTCGAGATCAGTACGGTTTCAACAGTTTCCACCAATGGATGGCCAATCGCGGTTGCGCCGTGCTGTCGGTAAATTACCGCGGCTCGACAGGTTTCGGGAAGGACTTCATCAATGCGGGCGACCGGCAGCACGCCCGCGCCATGCACGAGGATCTGCTCGATGCCGTTGACTGGGCCGTGCGCGAAGGCATCGCGCGGCGCGACCGGGTCGCCATCCGGGGCGCCTCCTATGGCGGCCATGCAGCGCTGGTCGGCCTAACCTTCACCCCCGACACGTTCCGTTGCGGCGTCAGCATAGTCGGCATCTCTAACCTCATCACCATGCTGGAGAGCATGCCGCCGTATTGGAGCTCGATAGCAACCACGTTCTATCGCCGCTATCACGACCCGCGGACCGCGGAAGGGCGCGACTGGCTTTGGTCGCGTTCGCCGCTGTCACGGGTGGACCAGATCAAGCAGTCACTGCTGATTGGCCTCGGACAGAACGATGTGCGCTGCAAATTGGCCGAATCCGAGCAGATCGTCGCTGCCATGCGCGAGCGCGGTCTGCCGGTTCGCTTTCTGGTCTATCCCGACGAGGGCCACGGTTTCATTCGACCCGAGAACCGATTGTCCTTCCTGGCCATAGAGGAGGCATTCTATGCCGAGCATCTTGGAACACGTCGGAGACGATCTGGCGGGATCCAGTCTCACCGAGCGGTGACTATGGTGTGGTTGCGATCCGCTGTGGAGAACCACCATAGAGGCCTCGTACGGCCCATGCTCCCCAAGAACCGGACGGCCGGATTCCACCCTGCGCTGCCGATCCGGGGGACGGTGGGTCTCGAGATACACTGGACAAACGAAAACCTCGGGCTCACTGCCGGGGGGGTGGCCTTCGGCACGGTCTGTCGCGGCCGGGGACGAGTGTCGGGGACGAGTTGCCGACTGCCTTCAGGCGATCTATCGTGGACGTCACGAACGCGGCGTCGTCGATTGCTGACACCTCTTTTGTCTACTTGTCTGATAAGAAACAGTTCTATCTGGTGTTTGGTCGGAACCACGGCGCACAGCGCGGACGAGCAAGTCGGAACTGACGGCCGGACAGTCCCTCAGCGGTACCACACAGGTTTCATTTCTGTATACTGCCTCGAGCGGGGCGCGTATGGTAGCATGCTGCGTCAGCGCCGTTGCACCGGGAGATCTGTGCAGATCGCCCCGAACAGGCGACCACGTGTGTTCAGATAACGCCGGCATTGGGCCGCGATACGCTTCGACCACTCTGATAATATTTTGGGGGCGGCAGTCATGCGTCGAGACATCTCGTTCAAAACAACAGACGGGACGACACTACGCGGCTGGCATTACCAGCCGGATGGGGTGGGGCCACATCCGACCGTCGTCTTAGCACATGGCTTTTCGGCGGTGAAAGAGATGTACCTTGATAAGTATGCTGAGGCCTTTGTTGAGGCGGGCCTTGCCTCGGTCGTTTATGACAATCGCTGCTTTGGCGCGAGCGACGGCGAGCCTCGGCAGGAGATCGATCCCTGGCTGCAGATTCGGGACTATTCTGATGCAATCA
>JASHVB010000332.1 GCA_030039695.1 Acetobacteraceae bacterium | reverse complement strand
GTTCACGCCGGGCAGTCCTTGTTGGTCCTTGGCGGTGCAGGCGGCGTGGGCCAAATGGCGATCCAGATCGCCCGAGCACACGGCGCTGAAGTCTTCGCGACGGGATCGCCGGCCAGCAAGGCGGCCATGGAGCGTCTCGGAGCCACCTTCATCGACCGATCTGAGCCGGTCGAGGATTTTGTGACCCGTGTTACCGGCGGCCGCGGATTCGATCTTGTCTATGACACCGTTGGCGGTAGCGAACTCGATAAGGCCTTTGTCGCGGTCCGCCGGTTCGGCCACGTGGTCAGTGCAATGGGATGGGGCACCCATTTGCTGGCGCCGTTGTCATTCCGCGCCGCAACCTATTCCGGCGTTTTCACTCTGCTGCCGCTCCTGACCGGCGAAGGGCGCGCGCATCACGGCGAGATACTTTCCGAGGCGACGCGCATGGCCGAGGCCGGAAGGCTTTCGACGTCGCTCGATGCGCGCCGCTACACGCTGAACATGGTCGGAGAGGCCTACCGTACGATCACGGATGGCACGGCGCGGGGCAAGTTGGCCATTGACATTGATGAAGGGATGCGATCATGAGCCACGCAGACGCTGATCCAGAACGGCGGCGTCCGCGGGTTTCACTGTCATTGGAATCAACCACGGACGGGCAGTCCCACGATGACGGCGGTTTCGCAGCTCATAGGGCAATCGTAGCCACTTGTTTTCTCTGATTCTGCAGTCTCATCAACTGCGGCAATGCGACAAGGTTGATAGCAGATCCTCGCGGCCGATTGACGTCTCTGTCATTGTCGCACCGCGCGTAGTCCTTCAGGTTGACCCCTACAAATTGCGAGGCCCATTGCGATGTCCTTTACTTTCGGCCCCGAGGTCGCGCTCGACCGCCCGGCCTACATCGATCCCACCGCGCGTATCTTCGGCCGCGTCAGCGCCGGCGAAGGCAGCAGCTTCTGGCCCTACTGCGTGATCCGCGCCGAGGGCGCCGCGGTGCGCATCGGCCGCGCCTGCAACATCCAGGATGGCGCGGTAATCCATGTCGGCGGCGGCCGCGGCACCACGATCGGCGGCTATTGCTCCATCGCGCACCGAGCCGTCGTGCACGGCGCCGAGATTGGCGACGACTGCCTGATCGGTATCGGCGCGGTGGTGATGGACGGCGCTAAAATCGGCCGCCGCTGCGTGGTCGGTGCAATGGCGCTGGTGCCGCCAGGCCTGGAGGTGCCCGATGGGTCCGTAGTGACCGGTGTCCCCGCCAAGCTGACCGCTACCCGCGATAATTTCGTCGCGACCCGGCGCAACGCGCTGATCTACCACCGCAACGCCCTGGCCTATGCCGAGGGCCGCCACGATGCCTGGCGCGGCGATGATTTCGCAAGTTGGCGGGCGGATGTTTTCCAGCGGCTGCAAAACGGCGAGGAGGTGGGGATTTGAACGCCGTCCCATCGCAAGGAACCAACGCCGCGGATAATCTTGCTCGTTCCCAATTAACGTGGGGTGGTCGCCCGCGCGCGCTCCCAACGAGCAAAGTCGCGATCGACCAGCTAGCCAGAACGTCCCTAGCGCAGCAGCGTCACGCACAGCGCTAAGCCGGTCACGTAAGTTCCTAGCGCTCCAATGAACCGGGCCGCGTTGGGTTTTGCCATTGTCGGCCATGCGATCAATCCAACGACGAGCAGGCAGCGGCACAGTGTCGCGATGATGATCAGCGACACCGTTACCGCCGAAGGTGATTGCGCACCGAAATAAAAGAAGAGCAGAGCAAGAAATGGCACGTATTCCGCCGTGTTGGCGTGAGCCCGGACGAATTTGTGCAACACGTTCGCAGGGTCCGGTTCGCAACCTGACACAGTGCCTTCGCGAAAACGGATCGCCGAAACAGCTAATCCGAGGCCGAATAATAACAGTCCCAAGACAGCCGCGCATATGAGAACGACCTTATTCATTTGACAGACCTCGTTGGTGAGTTGGTGAGCAGATGGCGGACCCGCTTATCGTGAACAAACGGACGGATGGCGAGGAGTAACGCATTTGTCACGGCGTCGGTGCGTCCTATTGGATGCAAATGCAATTGGAGACCAAACCGCCGCGCTTTGCCGCTGTCGCTGCGCTCCGCCGCCTTCGCTTCGCGAATATGCCGCATTGCACTCGCGATGCAGGGCCGAGGCTAGCGATACTGGTGCCGCATGCCCGCACCGCGCGGGGTCACGGGTGTCGCGCTGCGCTGAAGTCTGAGACTCGAAAACGGCTGGGTTCCACCAGTTGTTTTGGCAGACTGTATTTGAGACTGACTGTGCTGAAGTCGAGAGTCAGTTCTACTCGCTGCGCTTAACTTGAGACGCTGTGATGAGCAACGTTGCAGTCACATGGACTTGCCGAGCGGTGAACTCCCGAAGGCCGCCGACGAGGCCTGGGCTGTCGCCCCCCGGCGGGCGACGGCCATTCGCAAGCTCGTGCTGATCGACGACGCGCGGCTTCCAGCCGCAGCAAACCCAAGGGCGGCATACGCGCGGATTCTCGGTTCACTCGATTGGCCAAGGCGGTCCGCCGTCGAGCCTTGGCTGGCTAGGCTACCCCAGTACCCAGTACAGCTTCTTGCTCCCGGCCGGGAGGGTAGCGCCTCTCGCTTTCAAGTCTCACAATTGCTGCAAATTTGAGACCCGTTCGGCGCACATTCTCGACTCTCCTGCAGCCGCACGTGAGATTCGCGACGAGTCGCGGACTTCCGTGCAGCGCGACAGTGACGGCGGGTCAGTTCAACTCGAACACTCTCGACCCCGCCTTAAGTGTGAAAGGCGGACTCGCTGAGACGAACACAGCGTTCGTCTTCTTTTGCCGCCTTGCCGTACGGGGGATCATGTTCGGTGAGACAAAGGGGGGAAATTTGCGAGTATGGCATTCTGACTACCTCAGAGGGCCAGACCCAAGGCTCATCCTCTGGCGGCTCCGGCTCGAACGGCAGCGGGCGTAGGGAGTGGCTGACGTGGCTTATCGTAGTATCATTGAACGCCGGCGGATGACCGGGCTTGAGCTGCGGCTCTAACGGATTTGCGATTGTTGAAAGGGTATCGACAATGCGGGAAATCAAGGTGGTGCTCACCATGGATTGCGAGCCCACGACAGCAACCAGTCATCCGGCGGCGACGGGACCAGCCAATTGGAGCGACGGCGAGGACGCTGTACTTGGGCTATCTCGAGATGGCCGCACGATACGGATTGCCAGTCACGTCTTTTGTGCATCCCGAAGCAGCCGTCGCTCAGGCGGCCATGTTCCGTGATCTGGAGCACAACGGTGCCTGCCTCGGCTTGCACATGCATCCTTGGAAATACGCCCTTTGGCGTCACAGAGGCAGGAGATATTTCGCCCACTACGGCGGGCTTACCTCTGCTGAACAACAGGAACTGCTAGCCGAATCCTCGGCCATCTGGGCCGATGCGATCGGACACCATCCAGAGTTTTTCCGCCCTGGGACGTTTTCGGCGAATGACTCGATTTTTGCCGTGCTGGAATCACAAGGATTCCGCGGGGGTTCGTGCACAGCGCCAGGTCGCGTCATTCCCGAAATGCAGGCAATCTGGGTCGGCGGGCAGCCTGATCCGCATCGGGGGCATTCAGCGTTTCGCCAAGCCCGGGGCGATCTCAATTTCGCCAACATGCCTCTATCGGCGGATTTCTCGCGGGTGCTGAACGGCCCGGCCAACCGCAACATGTATGCGGATTTCCGACCGGACGTCGACTGGCCCGGGCAGTACCAAGTTAGCTATCAGACGATAGCGACAAACATCGTCAAGCAAGTTCGCGAGCGGGCCCCCGCAGTTCCGGTCTTGAGCAGTATTACGCACAATCACTACGCCTATCGCGATTCGGACGATCCCGTGACCCTGCGGCTCCGAACGATGCTTGATGAGATGATGACAGCTTGTCAGTTGGCCGGCATCGAGGCCAAGGGCGCCACCTTGCGGGAAGTAGTGGATGACGTCCTTGCGAACCCTGCGGAAGTGGATCCGTTCGCGTGTGAAGGCGCGATTTTCGATCTGACGGGCGAGCCGGCCGAACTGAAACGCGCATAGTGTCGCATACCGGTTGTCTCTCTTGCTCGTCTTGCGAACGGAAGGACGCCTCGGCTAGCCTCCTGTAAAGGCGGAGGCCAGCCAAAAAAACCGGAGGGGTGGCGTGCGATTCGACAGCGGCTTACTCGGCCACAACGGTGACGTCTCGAACTACCCACCGATCGACGAGTGGACCCAGACTCTGCGCATCCTCGAAACCAACGGCTATGGCGGTGTTTGGGCTGCCGAGCATCACTTCTTCTGGGACGGCTGGACCAATCCCGTGCCGACCAACCCAGTCCTGTTCAACACCTTCGCCGCCGGCCAGACGACACGGCTAAAGCTCGGCCAGTGCGGCGTCTGCCTGCCCGATTGGCATCCCCTCCGCGTCGCCGAGGACGTCGCGATGCTGGATCACATGAGTAAAGGGCGGGTCGAGTTCGGCGTCATCCGTGGCCTTAACAACCGGGTGAACGGCAATTTCCACAAAAAAGCCGATCGGCGCGATCAGAAGGTCAATCAGGCGTTGTTCTGGGAGAGTCTGGAGATCATCGAGCTGGCGTGGAAGGGCGAACCATTCCGTTTCGAAGGTGAATTCTACCAGTTTCCCATGCCGGGTTGGCGGGACGAGAAAACCCCAGAAGCCGAACTCGATCCGCGGTTCTACACGGCCGACGCCGAACTGACGCATCTACAGGTCATGCCGGGGACCTTTCAGAAGCCGATGCCGCCGCGATGGCTGATGGCCGACACAGTAGGCTCGCACGTGGCAGCAGCCCGGCGCGGGATGGGCGCAATGTCGTACGCGCAGTCGATCCGGCAGAGCAAGGCGGCGTGGGACGCATATCGCACTGCTCGTCCGAACGACGGCACCGCGGCTGAGGCCCCGGAACGGCTGGCAGCGATGCGACCGATCTTCGTGGCGCCGACGCAGGCGGAAGCGGAATCGGTGATGAGGCCCGCGATCAATCTGAACATGCAACGTGGGGTGCGTGCAAATTCCGACCTCGAAGCGGCGCGGCGCGCATTCCTGGCGGCTGACGAACCGCTCGAACGACGTGACCTGACCGACGACTGGTTCGACTTTCTGGTTCGCAAGGAACACTGTCACGTCGGAACACCAGACTACGTGATCGAACGGCTCCAGAAATTCGCGGAAACGCTGCGCTGCAACCACATGGTGCTGTTCTGGGCTTTGCCGCTGGTGACGTTTGCGGAGTACCGACAGAGCCTTGAGCTGTTCGCCGAAAAGGTGATGCCGAGGTTCGGAGCGAGCAAGGAAACGTCATGACGATCTGGGGAAAATTGGCGATCGCTGGCGAACTGCTGCTCGCGGCATGGTGCGTATCCGCTCGCGCGGAGGATCCCGCCGCATTGCTGCCAGCGAAGGTGCGGCAGGCCGGTGAGATCACTGCCGCCTCGAACGCCGCCTATCCGCCTTTCGCGTTCGTCGATAGCAACAATCAGGCGGTCGGCATAGAACCCGACCTGTTGCGCGCGATAGCGCAGAAACTGGGTGTGAAAGCAGCGCTGACACCGATCGAGTTCGTCGGCATCATGCCGGCGCTGCAGGCCGGACGTTTCGACATAGGACTTGGCGGCTTTTTCGACACCGCGGCACGGCGCCAGGTGGTGACATTTGTCGACTACATGTACGCAGTCGATGGACTGATCACCCGACCGGGCAATCCTGACCACATTTCTGTCAATGATCTGTGCGGTAAAACCATCAGCGGTTCGGAAACCTCGGCCGAAGTGGTGAACCTCAACGCGTTGAGCAAACGCTGCACCGATGCCGGCAAACCGGCGATCGACGTGGTGGTGCTGAAAGGTACGCCGGCACAGATCGTTGCCGTCAAGTCAGGCCGGGTCATGGCGGCGAACGTGACCAAGGCGGTCGTGGTCTATATGGCCTCGCATCCGGGTGCCGGTGTCGAGGATGTTCCGGGTTTGGTGTTGAACGCCGACGGGCAGAAGCAACTCGACGGGATCATGCTGCGGAAAGACGAGCCGGACCTGGCAAACGCGATTGAAGCTGGGATGAACGCGCTGATTGCCGATGGCACGTTCGCGCGAATACTGACGAAGTGGGGGATTCCTGAGGATCTATTTCTGAAGCACGTGATCCGGGATTAACCCATGTCCGCCCATCGTGGCTATTCTCATTCGCCGCCAATGAGTGCAAGCCCCGGCAATCGTTTGGTGTCAGCCGATCCCGACGCCACCGACGGCGCCGCTGTCCCGGTCGTGCAGCCAGCCAGACGATACGGTGTAGTCTCGATGGCCGGTGCGATCGCCGTCCTTTCGGCCGGCGTGCTGATTTTGTGGACGGCGATAACCGACAAGGCCTTCGAATGGCCGATCTTTGCACGATATTTTTTCGCGGGACCGGTGTTAGCGGGAGTTGGCATGACGCTGGTACTGACGTTCTTCTCAGGTCTGGTGGCCGTGGTACTTGGCACCGTTCTCGCCGTCATGCGCATGACATCCAATCCGATCCTGATCGCCGCTTCGACGTCGTACGCCTGGTTCTTCCGCGGTATTCCCGTGCTGGTGCAACTGATCTTCTGGTACAATCTGGCTTTGCTGTTTCCCGCAATATCGCTCGGGTTCCCCGGAGTGGGCTGGCTGTTCGCTATCCCGACTAATCTGGTCGTGACCCCGTTTACCGCCGCCATACTCGGTCTCGGTCTCAGCATGGGGGCCTACATGGGTGAGGTCATCCGCGGCGGCATCATCTCTGTCGGTGCCGGTCAGATCGAAGCCATCCGTTCACTCGGTATGACACACGGGCAAGGGTTGCGGCGCATCATCCTGCCGCAGGCGATGCGGGTCGTGCTGCCACCGGTGGGCAACGAGTTGATCGGCCTGTTGAAATGGACCTCACTCGCCAGCGTGATTTCGGTTACTGAACTGATGGAGCAAACCAATCTGATCTCCAGCCGAAACTTTCATGTCATTCCGCTGTTGATGGTGGCCGCGCTCTGGTACCTGGCGGTCACGACAATCTTCAGCGTCGTCCAGGGCTGGCTCGAACGGCATTTCGGCAAGGGCGCATGACCACGCGGACGATGGTGGAAATCCGTAATGTGACGAAACGGTTCGGTGCCGTGACGGTGCTGGACGATGTCTCGCTGGAAGTGCAGGAAGGCAGCGCCGCCGCGATCATCGGGCCGTCCGGATCGGGCAAGACCACACTGATCCGCTGCATCAACCATCTGCTGCCGATTGACAGCGGCCAGATTCGCATCGGCGGCCAACTGCTGGGCTACCGGGAGGGCCGCGCTGGCAAACTGATCGAGCTGTCGGAACGAAAATTCTGCCGGCAGCGAGCGAGCATTGGCATGGTGTTTCAACACTTCAACCTCTTCCACAACCTGACAGCGATCGAGAACATCATGGAAGCGCCGATGGTCGTACAACGGCTGTCCCGCTTGGCGGCCCGCGAACTCGCTATCGGCGCGTTGGAGTCTGTTGGACTCTCGCGGTTCCAGGGTTCGTATCCGTCGCAACTCTCGGGCGGCCAGCAACAACGGGTGGCGATTGCACGGGCGCTGGCGATGCAGCCGAGATTGATGCTGTTTGATGAACCGACGTCGATGCTGGATCCGGAACTGGTGGGTGAGGTCCTGACCGTCATGCGGCGTCTCGTTCATTCCGGGATTACGATGATTGTCGTCACCCACGAGCTGGGATTCGCGCGCGAGGCCTGCGATTCGCTGGTGTTCATGGATCGCGGCGCGGTGGTTGAAGAGGGGGCGCCGGCGCGTGTGATCGATACACCACAAAGCGAAAGGACACGTGAATTCCTGCGGCGAGTGCGGCATTAGAGTCGAAGCCCAATAATCTTGCCGCCGATCAGTAATCCTCCGTGTGCGGTCTATCCGACGTTCGAGAAGGACGGATTGATGACGCCGTGCGGATGGGCCGGTACGGAACCAACCAATAGCACCGTATCCTGCCCGACCCATGCCCGTACAACCGCACAACGTCTAATAGGACTCGCTGATTAGAACCGACGCGCCCAATCGCGTAGTCCGATGGACATAATGGTCCAAGGCTCGGCCTCTAGCCTGTTCCAGGCATCGCAGCAGTGATCGATCAGGTCGTCGTCATCGCGGAACACGTGATTGGAGAGCCAATTATCGCGCATGTATTGCCAGACGTTCTCCCGCGGGTTCAGCTCCGGACACTTCGCCGGCAGCGGCACAATCGTGATGTTGTCCGGCACGGCAAGCATCTTGGAGCGGTGCCATCCAGCCTGGTCGAGGAACAACGCCGCGTGACGACCAGCGGCGACATCGGCGGAGATCGCCGCCAGATGCCGGTTCATCGCCGCGGTGTTGCACCATGGCAGGATCAGACCGACGGCCTTCCCCGCGCGTGGGCAGATCGCCCCGAAGATGTAGGTGGATGCGGTGCGTTGGTCGGTCGGCGCCGAGCGGCGGCTGCCGCGCTGCGCCCAGCGGCAGGTGATCCTGTTCTTCTGGCCGGTCCGGTTGATCGCCTTCGGCGCTCAACCGTCGCGAAACCACAGTT
>JASHVB010000010.1 GCA_030039695.1 Acetobacteraceae bacterium | reverse complement strand
ACGACGGCCGAGGCGCTGATCGGACGAATGCGCGACGCCGCCGTGCGCCTGCCGGTCGCGATGGCCGCCTGCCTCGACGACGTCGCACGCCGCTGGGATGGCGATCAGAAGGTCGCTTAGCGCGGATCGCTGCTGCCGTCAGGCGCGACGCGACCTGACGCTCGCGCGCACCGCAACCAGCGGCGCTTCCTCGTCTGCGGCATGCCAATGGAGGAAGGGGCCGAAGCGTATGGTTGACGTTCGGCCCCTCAGGGCAAAATCCGGGAATGACGAGCCGGCCGCTACCCTGCCGTTTCAGCCACCTGTGGCCGCGGCAACTCGCTCTTTGCGTTGTCGGTCAACATTTCCATCCGGCCGGTGATCTGGCCGCCGTCTTCCACTTGCAGCCTGCGGCAGCGGGCCGCACCCTGCAGCCGCCCCGTGCTGCGCACCACCAGCGCGCCGCGCGCGGTCAGCGTGCCGTCGATAGTGCCGGCGATCTCGGCTTCCTCGACCTCTACTTCGCCCTTGAAGACGCCGCCCGGCACAATCGACAGCTCGGTGGCGTGGATCATGGTGGCTTCCACCGTGCCCTCCACGACCAGGCGTTCAGCATCCTGCACCGTGCCCTGCACTCTGATGCCCCGGCCGACCACGAGGGTGCGGCGCTCGCCGGCCTCGCGCGATGACGGACGCGCCGGCGCGAGGCCCGGACGTACCCCGCTGCCGGGCGGCGCAGCCAAGCCGGCGGCGGCGGGGGAAAGCGGGGGGCGGGACATCGATTGCGACTCCCTTGATGGGGCGGGGCGGAACGAGGGGACGCCGAGGCCAGTATCCCCCGCAGCAGTCGGCGTTGCCGAAGTTGACGCGTGACCCGGAGCCTCGGCCGCTGCGTCTTTGGCATCGGTCGGGTTGGAAGCGAGGCCGGCGGGTGGCGTAGCACCCGAACCGGTCAGCGTCTCGTCAGGTTTGTGACGTTTGAACAAGGCACCCCCTAGGTTGGCTGACGGATTCGATGAATCCCTGCAGGCAGCTCGCCTAACACGCATGCCGTGGGCGAACAACCACTGTACTCGGCTTGTCCGGAACAGCCGGACTTGGCTGGCGTGGATATCCCATACGGTACGACGTAGCAGGCGGCTGGTAATTGAGATTCGAGCCGGCGCCATTGCGGTCGTTCTTCCGGCTGTTGGTTGGCGTTGCTGCGGCCAGTTGGTTGAGCGCGCCATTTTTGGTGACCACTATGTTCCGCGGCCCCTACTCGGCACCCAACCGCGCGTGCGTTTGCCTGCAACCGGTTTCCAACGACCATCCAGGGGTCGCCGTGCGCGTCTTTCCGTTTCAATACAGCTACGTTGACACGGCATGCTGCGTACCGACGCGTCGCCGCAGCTTATCCGCGCCGGGTGCCCGAGCTGAAAAGGCGTCGACCGGGTCCAAATCCGCTTGCTCGATCACGTGCTGACGGCACTGCCAAACGCGCGCAAGCTTCGATCATGCGACCCGACAAAAATTGCCCGGCCGGGAAGCTATCTCGCCGGCGCCGCTGATCCGTCCCGAGGCTGCGTCGTTATGTGGCGTGGTCTGTCCCCATCTTCGTCTCCGAGACATCAGGAGTGGGGCCCGCATATCGCCCGGTCTGCGGATAATCGTAAGGCGCTAGGCTCCATCGCGATACTTTCTGCACCGGTCGCCTCATCCTCCGATCGTTTGGCGAGCGGGATCTTTCAATCTACGAGGTCATGGCATCGCCGCATGAGCTGAGGGACAAGCTTGGCTGGCCACTTGATCTGGATCGATGTACCATTTTTGTGCGGCTGGCATTGAGGCAAGACGGAACAGTCGGACGGGAACGCCGCGGCGTGGCCCTTTGAGCTGGAGCCCGTTGCGAAGGGAGCCGCCGGCCGGCTTGCCGGCGCCGAAGGTCTGGCACGGGAATTAATCGGGAGGAAAAAAGATGCACGCGGCAGATGTGATGACACGTCACGTAATTACCGTCGATCCAGGCACGACGGTTCAGTCCCTGGCTGGCCTGCTGTCCGAGCGGGGAATTAGTGGCGCCCCCGTTGTGGATGCCAGCGGCCAACTCGTGGGCGTCGTCAGCGAAGGCGACCTGTTGCG
Source organism: Acetobacteraceae bacterium (assembly GCA_030039695.1). Next base: position 7,431 of record JASHVB010000010.1, on the reverse strand, counting down.
CCGCACCGAAATCGGTACCGACCAGCCTGGCTCGGTCCGGCGCTCCTGGTGGCTTGAGGACTTTGCCACGGCGCGTGCCCGCGAGTACGTCAAGTCGCATGGCCGCACCGTCGGGGACATCATGACCCGCGATGTGGTTAGCGTCACCGAGGACACCGACCTCGGCGAGATCGCGCGATTGCTGGAAACGAACCGCATCAAGCGCGTGCCTGTTCTGCACGACGGCAAGGTCGTCGGCATCGTCAGCCGAAGCAATCTCGTGCGAGCACTGAGCGCGGCCCATACGCCGGCCGTGGCTGCTACCGCCGACAGCGATCGCGCCATCCGCGCGCGACTGTTAGCTGAGTTGCAACAGCAGAAATGGGCGAACAGGATCTGGCCCCAGGATATTATTGTCAGCGACGGAACTGCGCACCTGTGGTTCACATCGGATGAGGCCAGCGCGACAATGCAGGCCGCGCGGGTCGCCGCCGAAAACATCCCGGGCGTGCGAGGCGTCGAGTTGCACATCGCGCCGGCGCCGATAGTTCCGCACTTCTGACCGGAGCGGATCTGACACACCTACCCGCGATCGCGGCTCGTCCGGCCGTTGTTCAACCGCGACCCCGCCGCCAGCACCATGCCGGCTTCGGTGAATTCGTCGACCGCCAGACCTGACACAACGGCATGGGTCGCACGAGGTCGACCACCGGTTTGCCACCGAGTGCGCGGCGTGGGTGCTCGCGAGTGAGTAGCCCTTCTCTGTGCTTGCCCTGCTCTGGATCAACATCAGGTCGCGGGCGCCGATCACGGAGGTGGAGGCAATCCGCGAAGGTGACCGTAACGTCCGTTCCGCCAAAATCGCTACTACGCTTTGCGCCGGTACCGGCGCGCTTTGAACGCAGACGATCAGGCTAGTGTCGGACATTGCCGTCGGTTCGTCCCCACGTAGGGCCCGTGGCGAACCGCTCGACCGGCTCCGGCTCTTACGGCCGTAGCAGACAATACGCTCCTGGCGTTCAAAAAGCCTCATCCGATGTCCACCGGTACGGGGTTGATCTCGAGGCTCAGCTTGAGTCGCGACGCGGCTACAGGCCGCGAGCAAGTCGGCAATAGCTCCCGACCGATTGAGCCAGAGTGCTTCTCCCGCACGTGGGTGTCTTCGTCGCCGAATCCGAAACGGTGTGTGACGTCGTGCATGAGCAGGTTTCGAACAATGCGGAATAGGTCCGCACCGGTTCTCAGCCACTTCCATAGGATCGGCTCACGAAACGGAAGGATCTGGCCACCGCCATCCCCGGGAAACGGCTCGTCGCCTGCGTGCCCGCCGGCAAACTTCAAGAGACATGGCCATTATCCCCTGTGCGTAGCGCCGAACTTTCGCGGCAGGGCGCATCGCGGCCGAGGTTCCGCAAGCGCGGCAGCAAGGTGGCGGGGTCAGGATGCGCAGGCATAGCGCATCTAAACAAGCCGCGACAATCTGGGAACGGCGTTGACCGGCGCGCGGATGCTTCTCCGGCATGATCAGCCCTGCAGGATTCTTCAGTACTGCGACGGCAGACCGTTGGGGACTATGCTGCTGGGATCAAATATCTTGACGCGGTGTCGCAGCTGATCGTCCCATCGACACAAGGTTTCGAGTTGCGCAGCCCGCTGTCAGGAGACCTGACAAAGTCGCGGCATCGGTGATGCGGTAGCCTGAATCGAAGGAACGTGCGGATGCGACAGATCCAGGGTGCGGCATTGCGATGGACACGACGCATGGTGCTGCTGGTGGTGATTGTCGCTGCAGCGTTGTTCATCGGCCGAATCGTGCAGAGCGAGAGTGGGCCTCCACTAGAACTCTGGCACACGACCGTTCCCGACGAGCCAAAAGCGGCCGAGATCGATCAGCTTGACTGGAACGGTTATCTCGCGGCTGAGGCCAGGGTGTTTGCCGCCGTCCGCAACGAGGTCACCGACCGACTGAAAGAACAGGATCGCAGGCCCGACGATCGCTACTTCGCGGGCAGCCCAGTGTATCCCGGTCATTTCGCGCAAGACTGGAACCGGTCCTACATACTGGAACCCGCTGGTCCGCCGAAAGGGGCCGTCGTACTTCTGCACGGATTGACCGACTCGCCGTTCAGCTTGCGGCATGTTGCGCGGCAATACCGCGACCTCGGTTACGTGGCCATTGGGCTGCGCACGCCTGGCCATGGCACCGTGCCCGGCGCGCTGACCACCAGCACATGGCGGGACTGGCTGGCGGCGACGCGCCTTGCGGTGCGGGAAGCACGGCACAAAGTGCCCGCCGGCGCACCATTGCATCTGGTGGGGTATTCGGCTGGAGGCGCGCTCGCGCTGAAATACGCTTTGGATGCCATTGAGGACCCACACCTGGCACGACCGGATCGGATCGTCCTGATCTCGCCGATGATCGGGATCAGTTCATTCGCACGCTTCGCCGGCTTGGCAGGGTTGCCTGCGCTGCTGCCGCCCTTTGCCAAGGCCGCGTGGCTCAGCGTGGTGCCGGAGTTCAATCCGTTCAAATACAACTCTTTTCCGGTCAACGCGGGGCGCCAAGCGTACCTGCTGACAGCGGCTTTGCAGGCACAGACCGCGCGTCTTGCTCGAAACGGCCGGCTGGACAAGCTCGCGCCCGTCCTTACGTTTCAGTCGGTGATGGATTCCACGGTCAGCACGCGCGCGGTGGTCGCATCGCTCTACCAATTCCTACCTGCCAATGGCAGCGAACTTGTATTGTTCGATCTCAACCGCAACGCAAGGCTGGGTCTGCTGCTGCGGACGGCGTTCACGCAGTCGATCGACAAGATTGTCCCACCGCCACCGCGGAAATGGCGCCTGACGATCATCACCAACACACCGAGTGATCCGATGGCGAACGCGCACAGTACCGACCCCGGCGCGTTAGCGGAACACACACGCAGCCTCGGCACTGCCTATCCGCGTGACGTTTTTTCACTGTCCCATGTTGCGCTGCCGTTTCCGGCCACCGACGGGCTGTACGGATCGTCGCCCGATCCAAACGAAAATTACGGTGTCAATCTCGGGGCCGTGGCAGCTCGTGGCGAAGTGGGCGTGTTGATTGTCAGCCTCGACGTGCTCACGCGGATTACTTGGAATCCGTTTTTCCCTTATGTGCTCAGCCGCATCGAGGAGGGCATCCTTCCGCGGGATAGTCATTAGACTCGACCGGCTTGATTTTGAACGCAAGCGATGACGCGGCGTTGCACGCCAGCAAGGCCATTGGTAGCACGAATGCAGCCCCATCTCGTTGTCACTCGAGCGCCGCAGGCTGGCGGAGCGGCGCCGCCGTCAATCCCGCGCGCGGGCAATTGCGACCGCGTGGTCTTGCCCGGCCAGGTCCCGATTGGGGATACCGCTGTGTAGATTAAAATCCAAAGCCGCCGCCCGTGGGCGCGCCCCCGCGGGCCGCTTGGGTCGATTTCGACCCTCCGCTGATCTGCGTGCCCGCGCCGCGGTTGCGCCAAGCGCGGTCCTCCGAGCGACCACGGCCATAGCGGGGTTCGCCACGCTCAAGGCGTATTCGCCGCGGGTGACGCCTGGCGGCCCAGCCGTTCAACCTTCGCCATCGCTGCGGGGCCCGGCCATTCCTCAACGAGCCATTGAGGCAGCGGGTCGTCCGCGCGGCTCAGCGGTAGCACTTCGTCCTCGTCGCCGCGGCCATTCGGAAACAGCTCCAGCGCCCGCGGCATCTCATAGTAGATTTCCAAGCCGTTGCCGTCGGGATCGGTGAAATAGATGCTGCGCTGGCAGACATGGTCGGCGGCACGCTGGATCTCGACGCCGTTTTTGAGCAGGTGGGCGTAGGCTTCGCGCAACGCCGCATAGCTGGCAACCTTGAACGCAACATGCGCGAGACCAAGCTGTCCGCGCTGCGGCCTCGGCGCATCCTGCGGTGCGGGATGCTGCGCAATGTCGATTGTGTGAAAGCCGTCGCCCAGAGTCATGAACACGCCACCGTGCTCCGGGTCCTGCTCGGCGATGCGAAATCCCAGCACGTCGCGATAGAACCGCTTCGACGCTTCCTCGTCGGCGACTCGCAACAGAACGTGGCCGATACCACTCAGGTTGATCATCTCAGGCGTCCCCTTCTCGCACGAATATATATTAGCTGAGCGACGCGGCGTAAAATAGCGATCATGGGAACGACCGTGCTCGACCCTGACCAGGCAGGCCGCTCTCGATCCAACTCAGTCGCGGGCCGTCGATCCGATCATCCCAGAAGCTGCGATTCACCGCAGCGCGGCACCGTGCGTTGCGTCGGCAACTGGCCACGCGCTCTCCCGCTTCCTCTGTCCGGTTCGCTCCGGCGCTGCCGGACGACAGCAGTTCGGCTCGCGGTTAACTTCAGCCTTAGGACGAATGTCCGGTGTCAGCGCGGCGGCGCTGGAATGGGGGCGTCATGGCCGCCGGTAATTGCGCCGGCACCCCCAGCCAGCAGCGCATCCGAAGTGTCGCTGCATATAACCGCCATGGCCAAATGCCGGGTGACGGTTCTGCCAGGCATGCGACCGATACGGGGGAGGTCTGAATGGGTGGGGCGCCACGCCATGTGGCGCCCATGCACCGTGCCGACCCGGCGCGAACGGGGCGCGATGTGGCGCAACCGCTCGGCCAGCCCCTTGCAGGTGTGTGGCGATAAAATCACCATGGGGTCCGCGTTCGAGGTCGACGATTGCGCGGTGCGCACCGACTGGCACGGCGATTCCCGGGGCTGCCGTCGCCAGTACTCCTTGTCCCAACCGAACATGGCCATCGGCGGCACTGACATAACCTTCGATCACCATCCGCCGCACATGGCTGCCGAAATACGCAGCGGGATTCGAGCCCAGCAGATCGCGGCTGGCGGTCGCAACCGACAATGTTCCGTTCGCGATGGTGCCCCGGGCAGTGATGCTTTCCCCGGGTGCTACACTGGTCCCCTGTGGCGGCCTAATCCGAAGGTCTCCAATCTGCCAGCCTCCAGCGCTCGGCATTGCGGGTCCGCGCACCAGGACCGGCCCGGGCATCCGTTGGTCGATCCGACTGGCGGCAATCACACCATCGGGCTGACGCAGTCCGCTCACTGCGATCCAGTCACCGGGACGCACCGTGCGCAGACCGTCCGTGCCGGGACCGATCGCAACTTGTTGCCCCGCAACGGTGAGCATCCGACCGCTTGGGTCGCTATCGGCGCTGACCGATGTCACGGGGCCCGACACTTCGTGGCGCACCGCGATATCGACGGCATGCAATCCGTGGTCGTCGCTGGCGACAACGGCGGCCACCTGCCCGACGCGCAGCGCAGCGCCCGTGTCGGACACCCCATCCACGGTCAACGGAGTGCTGGGCGCGTAGGCGATCTCCAGTCCATTGACGATGACGCTACCAAAGCCGGTAATGACGCCGACGATACCGGTACCACCGATGCCGCGATCGCTGATCTCTGGTCCGCTGGCCGGCCCGCCAGTGCCACCGATACCTCGGTCGGAAGCGGGTGTGCCGGCGAGGGGGACGCAGGCGCCCCACAGTGCCAACACCATGCAGATCACCCGGCGCGCCGCCTTCATGGTTCCTCACCGGCGGCGTCGTTCTCGACGAACAGATAGATGCCGAGATTGAGCCGATGCCGGGGCGTCTCCGGCGCGCTCTCCAGCTCACGATCGTTGGTATCCAGCAAGTCCAGCGCCTGGCGATTAAACTCGGTCAGCAGGCGCTGCGCGGCTTCCCGGCCGATGGTTTCCAGCCGGGCCACAGTCCCGGGGCTCAGATTGTCATAATGGGCAGCACGCTCGATGAAGGGGGCCGATCCCGCGGCGGTGATATTTGCGGCCGCGGCGGACAGATGGTCACGCAGATTTCGTCCGAAATAGAACAACTGCTCGGCGCTGCCGGGTCGCGGCACGAACGCTGCGGTGTCGAGGACCACGCTGTCGGCAGCGTTCAGGGAGACGATGCCGTGGTTCAGCCAATCGTCCAGCACCGCACGTGGCCGCACGTCTGAGGTCACGGACTGCACAAGGCTTTCGAACGAGGGGCCACCCTCCGGAGGCGGCAGGCGCGGCAGGGGGCGCGGCTGCCCTTCGGTATCAACGTACTCAGCACCGCGCAGCCAGCGGGCAATGATTTGGCTTGTGCGTGTGATCACCGGCGGCACGGCTTCCGGCGCATGGGTTTCCAAGCGCCAGCGGCGGATTTCCTTGCGATGCACGCCGGTGAGCAGGCTGATCCGGCTATCGGTTCGGGCGCGTGGATCCTTCAGCAGATCCCCTGCGGCGACTTCGACGTAGAGGCTGCGCAGCAGCTCGGCCAGCACGGGATAGGTGACCCCGCCCTCAATCAGCAGCCGGACCAGGGGGCGCAGGAGGCGCCGCACCGGCCGAAGCAGCGCGCCGGACTGAAGGGCGAAAGAGGGTGGCGGGGGCATTCCGTTGGCAACGTGTTCTTCGGGCAGCTTAGGCGAGTGTGGGACAAATGCCCACATAGGGTTGACGTGGGAAGAATTCCCACGTATGCTGCGACAAAATTGCCCTTGAGTCCACAGCGAGGACTTGGCCAGTGCCCAACGAGCAAGCTGCAATGACCGCCCGCGAAGCGCCGATTGGAGCTGGGTTCACGGCGCGTGGCGGGCCGGTGGGTGAGGGCGATTTTCGCCAGCTCCGGCACCATACCAAGAATGTTCTTCAGCAAATTCTGCTGCAGATCGAGCACGCACATGAGCTGAAGGTCACTGCGCGTGGCCGCCGGCTATTGGCTGATTTGCAACGCCGGATCGTGTTATCGGCTCAGATATCCGACGCGCTGTTCGGCATTACCCTTTCCCCGCCTTCGATGTCTGAGCGACTTCGCGCGCTGAGCGAGAGCACGCTGCGAATGATCGCAGACGGCATGCAGGTGATCCACCTGGATGTGAGCGTCGCCGGAGACTGTCCCGAACCGCTGCGGCAGTTGGTGTTGCGTGTCGCTCACGAATTCGTTGGCAACGCCGTGAAGCACGGCATGCACGCACGCGTTGTCGGCACGATCTCTGTTCATTTGGTGAGCAGCATTGACGGCTGCACCAGCCTTGTCGTCGCCGATGACGGCTGGGGATTCCACGGCAGCCCCAATGCTGGAGACGGACTGAAAATAGCCAGCGATCTGGCTGCCACCGCGGAGGGCACAATCAGGCTGGCGCGAACGCACGTGACGGTGGCCGAGCTGCTACTGCCCGCGCCGCGGCCACGGTGCGGATTTTGTGAGCCAAGTAGGGGACCCGGACTCGCAGCCAACAGAGAACATGGGAGAGGTTGAAATTGAAATCGTCAGTCAAGACAGCGTTGCTGCTCGCCTTAGCTCTGATGCTGAGCGGCTGCGTCATCGCACCGGGCCCGTCCGGGTGGTGCTACGACCACCCGTATCGGTGCTACCGCTGATTCGTCACACCGAGGTGTGGGGGACCCGTAG
>JASHVB010000331.1 GCA_030039695.1 Acetobacteraceae bacterium | reverse complement strand
CCTTTCTCGGCGAGCAGCAGGCTCATGCCGCGATGGCGCGGCTCGGCATGGAGGTCGGTTTTCACCAGGAGCGCGAAGCAGGAACCATAAATGCCGTTGCTGATCCAGGTCTTGGTACCATTCACCACGTAATGCTCGCCATCGCGACGCGCGGTGACGCGGATCGCCTGAAGGTCGGTGCCGCAGTCCGGTTCCGTGAGCGCGAGGCCGCCCCGCAGTTCGCCGGACGCAAACTTGGGCAGGAATTCGCGTTTCTGGAATTCGGTACCATTGCGTTCGACGATTGCCGACATGATCAGGTGAGAATTGAAGATGCCGGTGAGTGACATCCACACGCGAGCGATGCGTTCAACAATCGCGGCGTACATGGTGCAGGGCAGGCCCAGACCGCCGTACGCCGTACCGATGGTGGCGCCGAACAGACCGAGCTCGCGCATGCGGGCAACGATCGCCTCGGGGTAGACGTCGTCATGCTCCAGCGCGTGCGCGTACGGTACCACATCGCGCGCCAGGAAGGTGTCGATCGCGTCCAGGATCAGGCTGTCACTCACGTCTTGTCGCTCCAGGGCTGCGGTCCGCAGTATGTCGCGGCACCACCCGGGGGACCAGATGTTCAGCTTCTACCGTCAGATCGGGGCACAGCGGTACCAGGAACGCCACGGCCTGGACTTCGAGGATTTCGCGCTCGGTCAGCGCTTCCGGCATCGACCCGGCGTGACACTGTCGCAGCAGGACAATGTCGATGAAGCACTGGATACGCTGAACGGAGCCATGCTGCATTTCGACGCGCATTACGCCGCCGGCACGGCATGGCAGAAGCCGCTCATGGTCAGCACGCTGACGTTGCAACGCGTGATGGGCATGGCGAGCAAGACCTATGCACGGCGTACGGCGATCCTTGGGTTTCCGGAGGTCGTGCTGAACGGCCCGATGTTCGGCGGCGACACGCTGTACGCCGCCTCAGAAGTGCTGGAATGCCACGCCGCCACCGGCACGATCACCGTGCGGCTGACCGGGCACAAGGCGGACGGCACGGAGGTTGCGCGCATCACCTGCCGAATGGCGATTCGGCGGCGCGATGCGTCGGCTGGAACGCCCGCGGTGGCGCGGCGGTTCGCCGCCTACCATGTCGGGGATGATGGCGCATTGGTAGAGCAATGGGGCTTGTTCTTTGAGGATTGCGCCGCAGGGGAGAGCTTCGTGCACATGCCGCGGCGCCGCTTCTTTCCGGAGGAGCTCATGACGCATGCGTGGCGGTCGCTGGAGGTTGGGGCGGTGGAGACGGATGGCCGAGTCGCGGTGCCCGAGCCGTTCCTGATCGGCGCCACGACGGCGCTGACGACGCGACATTTCGGGCGGGTGTCCGCCAACCTTGGCTGGCTCGACGTGGAACTGCCGAAGCCCGTGTTCGCTGGCGACGCGATCGAAGCGGAGTCCGAGGTGTTGGCGACGCGGGAATCAAGGTCGCGACCGGAGGAGGGGATTGTCACTGTGGCAACGAAGGCGCGAAACCAGCGTGGCGAGGTCGTGTTGAAGTTTCGGCGGAACCTGCTGGTTTACCGTCGGCGGGCGGAGGCACTTTACTTGCGGGCGGGGTACTAACTCCTGCCTGCTATCATTGCCAGAAGCGTCGCGACAATATCGCACGCGCGACGACGGAAGTCAGAGCATGCCGCCGTTTACTGCGTCGCTGCGCGCCTCGTAATGACAGAGGGGGTATGCGCCGCCGCTCGCCCGCGCTAGCGTTGCCTTCTGAACAACGATCACCGCACGGGAGGAGGAAAGCGATGGCGTACGATCTGCTGATCCGCAATGGCCGCATCGTCGATGGCTCCGGTATGCCGGCCTATCGCGGCGACGTGGGTGTGAAGGATGGTTACATTGCGGAAATCGGCAAGCTGAGCGGTGCCGCGGCACGCAGCGTTGATGCCGATGGCGCGGTCATCGCCCCCGGTTTCATCGACAACCATTGCCATTATGACGCCCAGGTGACGTGGGATCCGCTTTGCTCCTATTCGTGCGACCACGGCGCGACCACCGTGATCTTCGGCAATTGCTCGCTGTCGCTGGCACCGGTGCGGCCGGGTCGGTCGGAGCGGCTTGCGGAATTCCTCTCCTATGTTGAAGCCATTCCGATGGACGTGCTGCGCACCGTCGGCTTCACCTGGGAGACGGTGCCGCAGTACATTGACCAGCTCGACCGCAACCTGGGCGTGAATGTCGGCAACCTGATCGGGCACAGTGCGGTCCGTTACTACGTGATGGGTGACGACTGCCAGAAGCGCGTCGCAACCGATGCCGAGATCAAGGCGATGCAGGATGTGGTGCGCGAGGGTATGAAGGCCGGCGCGCTCGGCCTTTCGGTGTCGCGCAACCAGGGCCACTACGACCCGCAAGGCGTGCATGTACCTGCGCTATGGGCCGAAGAAAAGGAGCTGTTCGCGCTCTGTGATGTGCTGCGCGAGCTCGGCACCGGCATCATTCAGAGCGGCGGCGGCAACGGCGCGGAGATGAAAAACGGGCTGATGAGCCGCCTGGCGGAGGCGACGGGCCGGCCGGTCGTCTACAACAACCTGAATCAGTCGATGCGTCGGCCTAATGAGTGGAAGGAGCAAATGGCAAAGGTCGATGAATCGTTTGCCAGAGGCATCCGAGCTTATCCGACCTGTACGCCGAACCGTATCACCGACTTCTTCACGATGCGGAACACCCAGACGTTCCGCGGCCTCCCGACGTGGCATCCGATCCTGCTGGCATCGCATGAAGAGAAACTGCGCGCCTACAGCGATCCTGACGTGCGCAAAAAGCTGCATGCGGAGGCGGTGGAGTTCGCAGTGGACAAGATGCCGCCGGGCATCTGCCGCACCTGGTGGGACTACATGACGGTGCAGCACGCGGTGCTGCCAAAGAACAAGGTG
>JASHVB010000330.1 GCA_030039695.1 Acetobacteraceae bacterium | reverse complement strand
GTCCTGTCGATTAGTGCAGGAATGCCAGAGCGTTCGCCGGATACTGTCGACGACAAGCTGACAGCAGACCTGGAGAGGATTTCGAACAATGCTGCCCATTCGGTGACAGGATTGCCGATTGGCTGGAATGCAAGCACCGCCATTATCGCTGGTCCGCGCTCAACACAGCGCGCGGTGAGGCGCGTCGTACTTTACCGGAGTGCCTAATAAACTTCACTTGCCAGTGTCAATGAGAAATGTCGGCGCCACGTTCAACGTGGGGATGCGCGACTGCCATTGGGCACCATGAGCACCTTACTGGTGAGAACGATAGCGAACGGAATGAGCGCAGACCAGTGCGGTTCGATCAGAACCACAAAGGCTGTCCAAAGGCCGGCTCGCGGCGTTGGCGAATAAACCACGACCCGCGTCAAGTGGACCAAGTGGCCGTCGAGGTCTGGCAGCCGTCCAACCAAACCGCGGCCTGTTACAGGTAGGCGAGCCGCCCGAGTTCCTCGCGAACTGCCTCGGCAAAATCCTTGAGGGGATCCATTTTGGTTCTCAGTTTGATGAGTTCCTGCAACTCTCGCACAGTTCGGTTGGGCTCGAAGTAAGCGTTTGTTATTTCCAACAGAACATATTCGGCACAAGCGACGATTTTGGACGAAGACATGACCCGCATGCGGCTGATCATCGAATAAAGTGAAATCAGCTCGCCGATATTTGCCTCGCTTGTTACCAGCGCCTCTCCATAGGCTTTTGATGCCATGGTGATAAAATCCCTGTACAGGTCCTGTCGATGGGTCACCTCATGGGCAATTTGCTCCGCTCTGACCTGTAAACGCTGGTTTAGCCAAGTTGAAATTCCTGATGTAAGTCCACCCACCACGGACCCGGAAAGTGCGGCAAGTGCTGAGATATACGCAACGTTCATTTTCTCTTTGACCTCGTTAGGCGCTGTGCGGCGGATCGAGGTACCGAGCGAAGCCGGCAACTGGGCCTGTACTTAACTGCCCTGACGGGGTTGCGCTGAGACCGCCAGCAGCCCCTGTGCCAGTAAGGAGTCTGAGCGGCATTTGGAGAGGCCTCACGGCGGTCACAATGCCGGTGAATCCCGAAAGCAACACCCCGTCTGGCGCCACCGTTGACGACTTCAGGGTAAGCGGCAAATAGCCGCGGGCGAAGAGACTGACTGCAGCGCCCTTGACGCCGCCGCCGGCACCGGCCGAGCGATCCAGCGACCCCACGTCGCGACACATGATGCCGCGACTTCACTCCATGAATCATATCGGGTAGACCGCGAGTGACTGGCCCGTGAGGGTGTTCGACCCTAAGGCTGCCGGGAACAGCGTATCGTCGACGACATTCTGGACTGTCGTCAGGGCGGGCAGACCGAGTGAAGTTAACAAGGGCGCTACGGCTCGCGTCCGCTGCTGGCGGTGTGGTGGTAAACCCATCAGCACTGTTCTCGGCACAGAGGGCCTCTCTAGCACATTGTGTCGCGACAGAGATAACAGGTTCGTTACCGGGGGTCCTGTAAGATCGGCTGCATTTTTGTAAATCGTGGTGGAGGTGGTACGCGATCCAAAGGATGGTGGCACGCACGTTTCAGTCGTTGCCGCGCGTTGCCTGAACGTCGCACTGACGTTCCTGAGCTGGTGAACAACGGCGGGGCCAAGCTAGCATGGGTCAAGTGAAATCGCGTAAAAAGACCCAAAGTGGGGATCTGTCCATGGCCGAACGCGCGATCTCGTTTGGCCCATTTCGGCTCCTGCTGTCGCAGCGGCTGCTACTCGAGGGCGACAAGTCAGTGCGGCTCGGCAGCCGCGCCTTTGACATTCTGGCCGCGCTGGTGGAACGCGCTGGCGACGTGGTCGGCAAAGGAGAGCTGATCGCCCGCGTCTGGCCCCAAACATTCGTTGAGGACTCCAATCTCAAGATTCAGGTGAGCGCGTTGCGCCGCGCCCTCGGCGACGGTCAAGGCGACCGCCGCTACGTCGTTACGGTTCCAGGTCGGGGTTATAGCTTCGTTGCTCCAGTCGGCTTTGATGAGCCACTGCCGGACCCGCGACTGCCGCCCTCTCCGCCGGCGGGTGGTCACAATCTTCCGGCAGCCACAACGCGAATGATTGGCCGCGATGAGACTGTCACGGCGCTGGTCGCGCAACTGCCGTGTCAGCGCCTGTTGACGCTTACAGGTCCTGGCGGCATCGGCAAGACAGCAGTCGCGCTCGCGGTCGCCGAGCGCATGATCCCCAGCTACGAACACGGCGTCTGGCTGGTCGATCTGACGCCGCTCGCCGACCCGCGCCTGGTGCCGAGCGCGGTTGCGACCGTACTCGACGTGGGGATCCGTAGTGATGATCCGATGCCCGGCTTGGTCGCTCGCCTTAGGGACGAGCGAATGCTGCTGCTCCTCGACAATTGTGAGCATGTTATTGGCGCAGTGGCCAATCTGGTGTTTGCAGTGCTGAGTGGAGCACCTGGCGTCAATATCCTCGCAACCAGCAGAGAGTCGCTCAGGGTAGCGGGTGAACGCGAGTACCGCCTGAGGCCGCTTGACATCCCCCACCGGTCGTCCGGGCTGACGGCCGCGGAGGCGGCAGTTTTTCCCACCGTCCAGCTGTTCGTCGAGCGCGTCACAGAGGTCGTCGAGGATTTCGCGCTGACCGCCACGAACACGCCCGCGGTTGTCGAGATCTGCCAGAGGCTTGACGGCTTGCCGCTTGCGATCGAGTTCGCGGCACCTCTCGTCGCTGTGCTCGGGGTTGAGGGCCTTGCAGCTGGCCTGGACGATCTCTGCTTGCGTCTGT
>JASHVB010000329.1 GCA_030039695.1 Acetobacteraceae bacterium | reverse complement strand
CGAATGTCGCTGTGTCGTGGTCGGTGCCAACGCTGACCCATCCGACGTTGTTGGTGATGTCGTAGACGCCGTACGGCACCGCTCGCTTCAATTTGGGATCAATGAAGTCGTGAACGTTGACCAGTTCCGGGTCTCCCTTCGGACGCAATTCGCGGCCGTTGTTCTTGAAAGTGCCCACCAGCTCTTTCTTTTTCGTGGTATCGCAACATTGCGATAACACGAATTAGGCACGCATCCGGATTATGCACGGTTTCCGAATCTGGCAGTGGTCCGTTGGCGATTTCAGGCTGATAACTTGGCGATTGGCCGCCGGCACGGAAGTATTTTCCCTTCCATAATCCTGGTGCTCTTCTCGGTAGTTTGTCATTGCCAGGAGAGTTGCTCATGTCAAAACGGAATGCCTCGCGGCAGATGTTCGATATCGACTTCGTCGCTCTGTCTGTACATGTTGACGCGTGTCTTCACGAACTGATCGACCGGGGGTATTCCCAACGAACCATCGATTGGTACGGTGACGCCCTCAACCATTTTTCCCAATGGGTCACTCGAGTTAGGACGCCGTTGAACGGAGAGGCGGAGTTAGTTCGAAGATTTCTCTCGTCACATCCCCACGTGTGTAGCCGCTCGACCCTGTCCGCGGCATTGCATCATTTGTTCCGCTATTTGCGAGCCCGAGGATACCTCATCGCGGGCACTCATGGTTCGACCAGCATGGATGCGGAGGTGCAGCGCTTTGATTCCTATCTCGAGCAAACCTGTGGCCTCGCCGCTAAAACCCGGCAGGTGCGCACGCACTTCGTTCGCCAATTCTTATGCGCGCGCTTCCCGCGCGGCCCGATCGATTTCGGCGATTGTAGCCCCCTCCAAATTCGCCGATTTGTTCTGGGTACTGTGGAGGGGTGGAAGCCCGGCTCCGTAGCAGTGCTCTGCGGGGCCATGCGCAGTTACCTTCGATTTCGTGCCGTCCACGGGGACCGCACTGAGGCACTGATGGCCGCGGTACCGAAGGTTGCTAATTGGCGGGCAACCGCGTTGCCGACCGCATTGAGTGAGGTGGAGATCGAACGCTTTCTCGACAGTTTTGACTGTTCGACCATCGAAGGCAGCCGAAATTTTGCGATCGCTCGCTGCTTGGTGGACCTCGGATTGCGTGCAGGCGAGGTGGCGAGACTTCAACTCGATGATCTCAATTGGCGGGAGGGCACGTTACGGCTGAGACGCACCAAGAGCAAGCGCGTCGATATGCTGCCGGTCCCGGACCAAACCGGGCAGGCCATCGTGCAATATCTCCGACGATACCCAGCTCAGCGTCCTAACCGTGCGCTCTTTATCCGACATCGACCACCGTTGGATGCACCGCTCACCGTAGAGATCGTGCAGTGGGCGATGCGCCAGGCATATGACCACGCGGCTATTGCAAGACCCTGGACTGGTACCCACTGCCTTCGCCACAGCCTGGCGTGTCGTCTGGTTAGCGAGGGAACGCCGCTCAAAGAGATCGCAGATGTGCTGCGCCATCGAAGCCTGAACACAACGATGATCTATGCAAAAGTCGACATTGCCAACTTGGCTACGGTGGCGCTGCCCTGGCCGGGGAGGGTGTCATGAACACCGTCACTCCACTTGTGACCGAGGTTCAAAAGTATTTATGCGATCGCCGCCGTCTTGGCTTCTCCTTAGAGCGTGAAGGCACGCAGCTGATGGCGTTTGCTCGTTTTGTCGATGCCCGCCGTTACAACGGACACCTCACCGAATCAATGGCTGTGGCATGGGCCCAACATGGACAACCAGGTCGATTGACCTCGGCACGGCGGCTTGATGTAGTGCGCCGGTTTTGCAGATATCGGCTACAAATCAATCTGCAAACGGAAGTCCCCGGCACCGGTCTTTTCGGGCCGTCGACTCGTCGCCTTACCCCGCACATCTATGAAGGCGAAGAGATCGAGGACTTGATAAGTGCTGCGGCACAATTGCCGTGTGCCAGGGGGGTGCGCGGAGCGACGTATGCCGCACTTTTTGGGTTGCTGGCAGCTACCGGATTGCGTCTCTCTGAGGCATTGTCACTCGAGCGTAGCGATGTTGATTTCACCAACAACTTGCTTACGGTCAAGAAGGCAAAATTCTCTCGATCGCGCCTGGTTCCCCTGCACCCCAGCACCACGCATGCGCTCGCGGATTATGCGAGCATCCGAGACCGGACGGTTCCAGCGCCGTGCCATGAAAGCATGTTCTTTCTTTCCGCACGAGGCACCAAACTCGACAGTCGCACAGTTGAGTATACATTTGGCCGACTACGAAGACAGCTCGGTTGGAGTGCGCGCGGTCACCATGCTGCTCCTCGCTTGCATGACATGAGACACACATTTATCTGCAATCGTCTGCTCAGCTGGTATCAGGCCGGCGTCGATGTGAACAGCGCGATACTCGCTCTTTCGACATACGTCGGCCACACCCAGGTCACCGACACCTATTGGTATCTGACCGGCATTCCTGAACTGATGACCATCGCTGCACAACGCTTTGAACATTTTGCAACGCGAGGTGACCGATGACCGCTTCCCCTGACTCGATCAAGTTAGCGACGCTTGTGCAGAAATTCTTTACCGAGAGACTGATGGCACAAAGCAACGTGAGCCCTCGCACTGTTGCCGCATACCGCGATACGTTCCGGCTATTGTTGACCTGGTTTGACCAAAAATTACACAAGCGCCCGGAACAACTCGCGCTCACCGACCTCAATGTGACACGGATCGCAGCGTTCCTCGATTACTTGGAAAGCGAGCGCCACAATGTCACTCGCTCCCGCAACGCGCGCTTTGCCGCGCTCCGTTCCTTCCTTGGATTTGCTGCTCACAAGGAGCCTGCCGCATTGGGCACAATACAAGCTGTCCTAGCCCTGCCCATGAAGCGCTTTGAGCGGCCGATGCTCGGTTACCTCACACGGGAGGAAATCGAGGCCGTGCTCGACGCGCCGGATAGGACCACTTGGTGCGGGCAGCGAGACCGCGTGATGCTGGCAACGCTGTATAACACCGGGGCAAGGGTCTCGGAGCTGATCAGTCTGACCGTTGGAGACGTGGTGCTCGGGAGCGCCGCATACCTTCATCTGAAAGGTAAGGGTCGCAAGCAACGCACCGTGCCGCTCTGGCGAACAACCTCGAACGGCCTTCGGCAGTGGTTGAAGGTTTATCCACGGCCGGCGGATCAGCCGCTCTTTCCCAATCGATCCGGCGGTATCATGACCCGAACTGGCGTTACAGACCGATTGCAGCTGGCTGTCGCAACGGCGGCACAATATTGCCCGACGCTGAAGCGCAATGTTTCTCCACACGCGATTCGACATTCAACGGCGATGCATCTTCTACAAGCTGGTGTAGACATGTCAGTCATTGCTCTCTGGCTTGGGCACGAAAGTATCGAAACGACACACATCTATGTGGAGGCGGATCTCGCGATGAAGGAGCGGGCACTTAGCACCATGCGAGCGCCATCGATCAAACCAATGCGCTTCCGCCCAACCAAGGATTTGCTCGCCTTTCTGGAGGGGCTATGAGGTAGGATTATGCACGGCACCGGCAATTGCCCGAGCATATCAACACCGGCGTCAAGGGCACTTGCCGGCTGTGCCCCCGCAAAACCCTGCATAATCCGGACGCGTGCCTAATTCGTGTCAACACTGATGACCGGCTCGCGTGCCGTCAGGAATGACTTGGCCTGCGTATTGATATACTCAAACTGTGCATCGCGATCGATGTGCTGGCTTCCTTCCTGGGTCTTGCGGTTGGATTGCAGGCTGTAGTTCATGCCACGCAAAAGATTGCCGACTGTCGTCGGGCTCACCTCATGGCCGAGCTTCGCCAA
>JASHVB010000328.1 GCA_030039695.1 Acetobacteraceae bacterium | reverse complement strand
CGGCAGCGAGCGATTCCTGCGGCAAAGCGGCATCCGCCTCGACCGGACCGGCACGGACGTCGCAGCGCTGAACGAGCGCGGCGAGTCCTGCGTCTTCGTTGCCGTGGACGGCGAGGTGACGGGGCTGGTTTCCTATGCCGATCAGATCCGCGACGAGAGCCGCGCCGTCGTCGAGCGGCTGCATGCGATGGGCGTGCGCGATACGATCATGCTGACCGGCGACAACGCGATGGTGGCACAGGCCGTGCGCCGCCGGCTCGGGCTGACGCGGGAGTTCGCCGGGTTGCTGCCGGCCGACAAGGTCGAAGCGATCCGGCAGCTGCAGCGCGAGGGCCGGGTCGTCGCGATGGTCGGCGACGGCATCAACGATTCGCCGGCGCTGTCCTATGCCGACGTCGGCATCGCGGTGAAGCACGGTGCCGACATCGCCCAGGAATCGGCGAATATCGTGTTGCTGGAAGATTCGCTGTGGAAGCTGGTGCAGGCGGTCGAGCTGTCGCGCGACGCGATGGACCTGATCAAGGAGAACTACGCGATTGTGGGCGGGATGAACCTCGCGGCGCTGTGCCTGGTCTTGCCGGGCGGCCTGATCGCCCCCAGCGTCACAGCGATGATCAGCAACGGATCGGCGGTTCTGGCGAGCCTGAACGGCATGCGGCCGCTGCTGCGCGACCCATGAGCGACAGCGCGCGCTGCTGGTGCCGCAGCACCAGGCCGAGATGGCGCGCGCGGCCCGCGGGAAAGCAACGTGCTGACCTACTCTGCGCTGCGGACGACCCTGGCCCGGCTGACTCGCGGCATCGCGCGCTTTGCGGTTAAGCAGGGTGCCAACGGGGTCACGCCGACCCTGGGTGGCGCGGCGGTCAACAGGATCGTCATGGAGCATCACCGGCAACTCGCGCATAGGCGGTCCACCATCCGCCAGCCGGAGCGCCGCTACGACGCCGGCGAGATCGAGACGCTCTATCGCCCCCTCGCGGCAACAGAACGGCACGAGTCGGGGCTTCGGCGCCTGCATATGACTCGTGCATTTCGTCATTGATCCAGCTCGGCGAAAGGACTAAGCGCGCCTCCGTTCCGCCGCTTCGTCGGCAATTGGCGACGGTTCGATTAATCCCCGGCCTCGGCCGGCCCCGCAACAGGATAACGGATCAGATGAACCCGCGATCTAGCAAGCAGCCCGCGGAGGGTGACAGTCGGCGCTTCTCGCTTGCTGTGACCATGCCGAGGGCTGGACGACTGCTCGGGTCAGCCATGAATCCGCTCAGGCTCCCGCGTCCTAGACGCTGAGCCGCAGGCGGCCGGGTCTCCCGAGCTCCAGCAACCGCTTGAGCGAAAGGAGGCGTCCAATGGCCGCCCTTCTCCCGATCGACACGCTGCGCCGGCATGCGGTGCAGCAGGCCACCGTTGCTCATGACATTGTCGGGCGCCTGCGCGTCGTTGTGCCGCAGGTGCAAGACGACCCGCAGGGTGCGGCGACGCTGTGCGGCGTGCTCCGTCGCATCGACGGCGTCACCGACGTCCGGGCGAACCCGAGCGCCGCCAGCGTCACGGTGCTGTATGATGCCGGTTCGCCTGCGCGCGCGGAGGTGCTCGGGGTGCTGGGGCATCCGCAGCCGGGCCACGGGCGGCTGGGCCAGGCAGAGCCGGGGGCGGTCGCGGAGCTGCTGACAGATGCGGTGGCGAAGCATCTCGCCGACGCGGCGGTGCGTGCTCTGCTGGCCGCCCTGGTCTAACACCGCACAGACGGCGAAGCCGGCCCGATACGCGGCGGCCGGCGAGACCAAATGCCCACGAACCGTGGCACCGCGCGGGATTGGAAATCGTCCAGTGGAGAATGAGACGGCTGCGGCATCTCATCCTGAACGGTTATAACAGCGAGGCTCATGACGAACTGTTTGGAATCCACCACGTCGCCTCTGAACTGGTTTGTCTCAAGGTCGAGATGTTCCGAACCGCCGTCACCAGGCTCCTGTGGAACTGTGACGATCGACGTCGCTACCTGGCAAACAGCGAAGACTCGCCGATCGATTACCACGTGCGCTCCCGCTCCAAACTTCTGAGTTCGACGCCACGGGCGGGAGGCTGTGTCAATCACATCGCCAACGCGCGCATGGCTCCACGCTGTGGTTCGTAACGAGAATAGCCCTCGCTGCCGGTCCTCGTCGCCAATCTCGGCCATCGACGGATGCCAACCTTCCGGCGACGTGCCAACGCGATTTTCTCACGTTAAGGACAGCATACCTGCCACATTCGATTTTCGGACGGCATATTCGCAATTGAACGGCAGAAGTTTGGCCTTGATACTGCGGCAAGAGCGTTCTCACTTCGAACGACAGAGCCACAGCTGGCCTCATGTTGAGCTCGAGGTCCTATCGAAACCTGCCCTGGTATTCGCGCATGAACCCGATGTCCGAGCAGAGCGCGGCAGAGACCAAAATCAGCCTCATGCCGCGTCTGAGCTGGCGACTCCTGGCCGCGACCGTCGGTCCCGCGCTGGTGGTTATGCTGGCGGACACCGAGGCTGGCAGCGTAATCGCCGCCGCACAAAGCGGGGCGGAGTGGGGCTACCGGCTGGTGCTGCCACAATTCATGCTGACGCCCGCTTTGTTCATGGCGCAGGAGCTGGCCGGTCGGCTCGGGTTGACGACACGACAGGGGCTGGCCGAGTTGGTGCAGCACCGCCTCGGCCGCCTGCCAGCAATCATCCTGCTCGCGACGCTGGCGGTGAGCTGCATCGGCGCACTTGTGACCGAATTGAGCGGCATTGCCGGGGTAGGCGAGCTGTTCGGCATCCCGGTTTGGCAATCGAGCGCGGTCGCGGCCGCGGCCCTGCTCACGATCGTCTGGACCGGGAACTACCGGTCCGTGGAGCTAATTGCGATCGTCGTGGGACTGTGCGAGGCGGCCTTCATCGTGCTGGCGTGGCTCGCGCATCCGTCCGGCCGTGAGCTGTTCGCACAATCGATGCAATTCCCGCTGGGCAATCGCAGCTATCTGTACCTGCTGGCCGCCAATCTCGGCACCTGTGTCATTCCGTGGGCGGTATTCTACCAGCAATCGGCGAGCATCGATAAAGGCCTGACACACGCGCATCTGGTGACCATGCGGGTGGAGACGCTGGGGGGTGCGATCCTGTGTCAGACCGTAACCGCGGCAGTGGTGGTCGCTGCAGCGGCCGCATTCGGGCATAACAGCGGCGCCGGACAGTCGCTGGACAAGGTCGGCGACATTGCCAACGCATTCACCGCCGCGATTGGGCCGACCGCCGGCCTTGGCGTGTTTGCACTCGGTCTCAGCGGCGGCGCGCTGGTCGCCGCCATCGTCGTCAGCCTGACCGCCGCCTGGGCGTTCGGCGAGGTGATGGGGCTGCGGCACTCGCTCAGCGAGGGCCCAGCCCGTGCGCCATGGTTCTATGGCGCCTTCGCCGTGGTGCTGGTGGCCGGCGCCATGCTGGTTGCATCCGGGCTGAACCTGCCGCAACTCGCGGTGGCGGCGGGCGTGCTGAACGCATTGCTGCTGCCGATTGTGCTTTGGTTCCTGTGGCATGTAGCCCGGCGCGAACTGACTGGCGAGTTGAGGCTACGAGGCCCATACGCGGTGGCGGTAGGAGTCGTGCTGGCCCTCACCGCTGGCGTAGGCTTCTATGCCGGCGTTGTGGGATCGCTGTGAACATCTGCGACACCCGGCGGCGATCGGAAATGGCGGTTACCTCTTCGGCCGGGATCAGGAAAAGGACAGTGTTCAGGATTTTCCCAATTCCGATCGAGCCAGCCACGTACATCGCCAGCACCATCAAGCCGATCTACGGGCATCAGGAAGATGCGTCCCTCGGCTGCAGACCGCACGAACCCCACCCCCGTCGCAATGGGCCTTGCTTGCAGCCCGTAGATACTCTGCCATGTCTGTCCGGCGCGCGGGTCCGGTCTCGGCCCCGATTTCAACGCCAGAGATGACAAACTACTCCGCGGCGGCGCGCTTCAGCCGGTCGGTGAACTGCTTGCGAAACTTTGCCACTTTCGGCGCGATGACGACCTGGCAATAACCACTCCAGGGGTTCTGCGCGAAATAGTCGTGGTGCTCTTCCTCGGCCTGGTAGAACGCCTCGAATGGCACGATTTCGGTGACGATCGGATTGCGCCAGATCTTGGCCGCCGCGATTTCCTGTTTCACCGCCTGCGCCGTCGCCTTCTGCGCGTCGGAATGCGTGAAGATCACCGACCGGTACTGCGTCCCCACATCATTTCCCTGGCGGTTCAACGTTGTCGGGTCGTGAATGGCAAAGAACACACGCAGCAGGTCGGCATATGAAAGCTGCTCCGGATCGAACTTCACCTGCACCACTTCGGCGTGACCGGTCATGCCGGAGCACACCTGCTGGTACGACGGGTTGACCAGGCTGCCGCCGGAATAACCCGACATCACCGAATTGACGCCGCGCAGATCCTTGAACACCGCTTCCAGGCACCAGAAGCAGCCACCGCCTAGGGTTGCGATCTCTTCGCTCATTGTCATGCTCTCCTGCAGCTCAGTCCGTCGCAGTTTATCTCCCGCGGACGCCGTCAGACCAGCCGCGGACGATCACCCTCGACGATGATCCGCCAGAGCACGCGGCTCTGGCTGCGGTCGTAATCGCCGTGGGCGCGATGCATCGTCGCACGGTCGTCGATCACCAGCACGTCGCCCTTGCGCCAGGCGTGGTGATAGACGATCTCCGGCCTGATGATGCGATCCAACAGATCGCTCAGATAGGCGCGGCTGGCTGCCGGAGACATGCCTTCGATGTTCAAGGTCTTGGTGATATGGAAATAGACCGCCCGTGAGCCGTGCACCGGATGCGTGCGTACCATCGGGTGGACGACAGGCTGGCCATATTTTTCGATGTCTTCCGCGCGGGTATCGAAGTGCGTGTCGTCCAGGCTGTTGACGGTGCACAGCGTGTCGAGCCGCGCCCGCTCCGCTCCCGGCAGCGCGGCATAGGCGGCACGCATGTTGGCAACACTGGTGCCGCCGCCCTGGGTGGGGATTTCCACACCATAGAGCATGGTCGCTGCGGGCGGACGCTCGCGGTTGGTGTGGTCGGTGTGCCAGCGCTCGGCGGGGCGCTGGCCGTTCTGGTGCCAGACCAGGCCGATATCAGGGTAGTCCGGCAT
>JASHVB010000327.1 GCA_030039695.1 Acetobacteraceae bacterium | reverse complement strand
CACGCTCACCATTGGCGAGACCTGCCAGATCTGCATTGCCGCGCAGCAGATCGGAGTCACGCCGCTGGTGCGTGTGCCGGCGAATTCGCCTGAGTATATCGGCCGTGTCCTGGATGGCGGGGCGATGGGGGTGATCACGCCGCACGTACGCTCGGCGGCTGAGGCGCGGGAGATCGTGAAGCTGGTAAAATTCGCTCCGCTGGGGGAACGGTCTGCCGGCGGCGCGTTATCGCACTATCAGTACCGCAGCTTCCCACAAGCCGAGACCAACGCCGCGATGAACGATGCGACGTCGCTGGTGCTGATGATGGAGACACTAGCCGCTCTGGAGAATGTCGACGAGATCATGGCGGTTGATGGTGTCGACATGATGATGATCGGTAGCAATGACCTGTGCAACGAGATGGGGATCACCGGGCAGTATGACAGCCCAAAACTGCGCGATGCATTCGAGCGGACAATCGAGGCGGCGCGGAAGCATGGAAAGCACGTGGGCGTGGGCGGGCTGGCGTCACGCAGTGACCTGATGACGCAGTTCGTGCGTATGGGGGCCCGGTACGTGTCGACCGGAACCGATATGGCGTTCCTGATGGCCGAGAGTGCGCGAAAGGCGAAGTTGGTAAGGGACATCGGCAGCTAGCGCTGAGCCTTCCCACGGACGGTGCCACGCGGGGCGCCCTCGGCCTCGGCGCTTCGCACCTTGGCCGCTCCCGCCACAGGCGGGAGAGGTCAAGGCGGTCCCTAGGGGACCAGCACGGTACTCCCCGTCGTCTTGCGGCTCTCCAGCGCTATATGCGCCGCGGCGGCATCCTTAAGCGGGAAGGTCTGGTTCACCTGGATCTTCACCGCCCCTTTCAGCACCACTTCGAACAAGTCCTGTGCGGTCTTTTGCAAGTCCGTGCGCTTCGCGGTGTAGGTCGCAAGGGTCGGGCGCGTGAGGAACAAGCTGCCCTTGGCAGCCAGGATGCCGATATCGACGGGCGGCACGGGGCCGGAGGCGTTGCCGTAGCTTACCATCAGCCCGAGTGGCGCCAAGCAGTCCAGACTGGCGCCAAATGTGTCCTTGCCGATGCTGTCGTAGACCACGGACACGCCAGCGCCGCTGGTGATGCGCTTTACCTCCGGCACCAGCCTGTCATAGCCAACGATTGTGTAAGCAGCGCCGTTGGCGCGCGCGACGTCGGCCTTTTCGCGACTGGACACCACGCCGATCACGTTGGCGCCGAGGTATTTGCCCCACTGGCACATAATCATCCCGACGCCGCCAGCCGCGGCGTGCACCACAATCGTGTCCCCGGACTTCACTGTGTAGGTGCTACGAAGCAGGTATTGCGCGGTCATGCCCTGCAGCATCATCGCCGCGGCGGTCTTGAAGTCGATGCCGTCGGGTAACTTCACCAAGCGGTCGGCGACGATCGTCCGCTCTGTCGCATACCCGCCGATCGCACCCGCATAGGCGACGCGATCGCCGGGCCGGACGTCGGTCACGTCGGCGCCAACGGCGATCACGGTGCCCGCCCCTTCCTGGCCGATGGTCAGGGGCATGCTCGGGGCTTTGTACAGACCGGTGCGGAAATACACATCGATGTAGTTAAGGCCGATGCCCTCCTGCCTAATCAGCGCCTCGCCCGGACCGGGCTCCGGGGTGGGGACGTCCTCGTATTTCAGCACCTCGGGCCCGCCAGGGGCATGAATGCGAACAGCCTTGGTCATGAAAGTTCTCCTGATGGAGCCTGGGTTCAGCCCGGAACGCCTGGCACGCCTTCGAGGGCGAGCAAGAAACGCTTGGTGGGAAGGCCTTCGCCGCCGGAATAGCCGCCGATGTGGTTGGCGGCGACGACGCGGTGGCAAGGAATGACGATCGGGATCGGATTGCAGCCGTTAGCCTGGCCGACCGAGCGCGCGCTGCCGCCGGCGGCGCGAGCGATGTCGCTGTAGGTACGGGTCTGGCCGTAGGGAATATCGCGCAGTGCCTTCCAGACGGCGCGGCGATACGGTGTGCCGGCTGGGGCGAGCGGCAGATCGAATTCTGTGAGTTCGCCGTCGAAATAGGCGTGCAACTGATTTTCGGCGCGGCGGAGCACCGGCGTCTCCGTCTGGTCGCGGCCCCAGCCCCAGTCGATCGAAACGATCGCACCGTCCTCCTCCGAGACGGTAACGTCGCCGATCGGGGTATGCAACGAAAGTTGCGGCAAGCGCGTCCAGTCCTGATCGTCGCGCAATGCCAGACCGAGGGCGGGCGGAAGTCAAGTGATGCACAAAGTCCCTGCACCTTTGCGGCTTGGGCTGAGCAGCGGAGTAAGATAGCGGCTTGGTCGAGACAAATGGGGCAAGACCCTTCCCCCCCATGGGCAGCGCGAGATTAGACTGGCGCAGAACCCCCGGAGATCGCCATGGCCCCGAAGCTCGGCTACCTGCTCCCGACCCGCGAGAATGTCATGGAAGGTCAACCCGATGCGACGCCGTTGCTGGCGCTGGCGGCCCGTGCCGAGGCGTTGGGCTTCGACTCGGTCTGGGTCGGCGACTCCTTGCTGGCGCGCCCGCGGCACGAACCGCTCACCCTGCTAGCTGGCGTCGCCGGCCGTGTGCCGCGGGTGGAACTTGGTACCGCCGTGTTGCTGCCAGCGTTGCGCAATCCGGTACTATTGGCGCATCAGGTAGCGACGCTCGATCAGGTCAGCCAGGGACGGCTGATCTTGGGCGTCGGCTTTGCCTCCGATCGGCCGAACATTCGCGCCGAGTACGCCGCGGCGGGGGTGCCGTGGGAAAAGCGGCTGGGACGAATGATGGAAGGGCTGCGACTCTGCCGGGCGTTCTGGACCGGCAAGCCGGTGGAGTGGGACGGGCGCTGGCAGGTGCAGGGCGGCGTGCTGGCGCCGACACCCTACCGTCCGGGTGGCCCGCCGTTGTGGATCGGCGGCAACCTGCCGGCCAGCCTGGAACGCGCGGGCCGCTTCTTCGACGGCTGGTTCCCCAATGCGCCGGATCATGCTCAGTACCTGGAGCGCTGGGCTCAGATCCGCGAGATCGCGCGCGCGGCAGGGCGCGACGCGGACCGGATGGTCGGAGCGATCTACCTCACTCTGGCGCTGGACGAGGATGCAGCGCGCGCCGAAGCACGGCTGAACGCGTTTCTGGAGCACTACTACAGCCAGCCGGCGTCGGTGCTGCGTGCGCGTCAGGTCTGTTACGCCGGACCGGCGGCGGGGGTTGCCGCGTGGCTCGCCGGGTACGCGCAGGCGGGCGCGAGCCATCTGGTGCTGCGTTTCGCCGGCGAGCATGAGCGGCAGATGGAGGCGCTGACAAAGGTGCGGACGTCGCTCGGCTGGTGACGCGGATTACCGACGAATGATTGTCCCGGTCCCACCCTCGGTGAACAACTCCAGCAGGCAGGCGTGCGGCACGCGGCCATCAAGGATGACGGCGCCCTTCACGCCCTGATTCACCGCTTCGACGCAGTTCTCCACTTTCGGGATCATCCCGCCGGTGATCGTGCCGTTGTCGATGCCCTGCTGCACCTGCGCCAGCGTCAGGTCGGGGATAACGCGCTTGTCTTTGTCCAACACGCCGGCAACGTCAGTCAGCATGATCAGCCGCGTCGCATGCAGCGCGCCAGCGACCGCCGCGGCGACCGCGTCGGCATTGATATTGTAGGTCTGACCGTCGTCACCAACGCCGACCGGCGCGATCACCGGCACCAGCCCGCCGCCAGTCAGCGCGTGGATCACCCTGACGTCGATGCCGACCGGCTCACCGACGAAGCCGAGATCAAGCACGCGCTCGATATTGCTGTCCGGATCGCGCTTGAGCCGCGTCAGCTTGCGGGCGTGGATCAGCCCGCCATCCTTTCCGCAAATGCCCACGGCGAGCGCGCCGGCGCGGGTGATCTGGCTGGCGACCTGTTTGTTGACGGTGCCGGCCAGCACCATCTCCACCACTTCGACCATTGCCTCGTCGGTGACGCGCAGTCCGTCGACGAACGTGGACTGAATCGCCAGGCGCTTCAGCATGGCGTTGATCTGTGGCCCGCCGCCATGCACAACGACCGGGTTGATCCCGACCTGCTTGAGCAAAGCGATGTCGCCGGCGAATTGCTCGGCCAGAGCTTCCTCGCCCATGGCGTGGCCGCCATATTTCACAACGATGGTGGCGCCGGCATAACGACGCAGGAACGGCAGCGCCTGCGCCAGGACCCGCGCACGTTCAGCAGCGGCGGCGCGATCAGACGACCCGGCGCCGGGGGCGGAATGGTTCATGCGGCCGCGTGTAGGGCGGCCCGGATGAGGGGTCAAGCGGCAAGTCGGTTGGGCTTCCGTACGAAGATCAGTTTCGGGCTTTGGATCTGTTGTGGATCACCGCGGTGCGAACCAGCAGCTTGAACGCCGCCTCGTCTATGGTGTCGCCTTGGTGGAAGTCGATTGCGCGCCTTGTGTTTCCGTCAAGACTGGAATTGAACAACTGCGACGGGTCCTTCAGCGCTGCGCCTTTCGCGAAGGTTAGCTTCACGATGTTTTTGTAAGTCTCGCCGGTGCAGATGATTCCGCCGTGGTACCACACTGGAACCCCTCTCCACTTCCAATCCTCGACGACGTCCGGATCGGCCTCCTTGATCAGGTTACGCAGCCGGCTGAGCATCGCGCCCCGCCAGTCGGCGAGCTCGTTGATTCTCCCCTCTATCAGCACAGCAGGGGTTTTGCGTTCGGGCGATCCGCGCGGTGTCATACCACCTTGTGCCGTTTCCTCGCGAGATTCGCTATTGTCGCATCTGTTGCGGCGCTTCAGTCTATCCGCACCAGGACCTGCTCCAGAGCGCCGACGAAGCGCTGCCACCCGTATTTCGCGCCTTGGTAGGCCTGCTCCTGATCCCCTCGAAAGCCCGATTGCTCCATGCGCAGGCGGGTGCCTGCGCTCGTCGGGGTGAGAGTCCAGGTGACGACAGTCTCCAGACCGTAGGCGGCCCACGTGTAGGAAAGCGTCTTGTTTGGCTCGACGGCCACGACCTGACAGCCCACGGTGCCCCAGTCGGCACTAAGATCGAAACGGTGGCCCGCGACAGGCTTGAAGTCGTTCTTCATGAGCCACTCCGCGATCAGGTGTGATTGCGTGAGTGCCCGCCAGATTTTCTCGGGCGGATACGGTATCTCACGTTCGACAACGACAGAGCGTGGTTCAGCCGACGGTTGGTTCATCGGTCCATCCTCTTGAGTAAGTCTTCGAGCGTGTCGAGTCGGCTCTGCCAGAAGCTGGCCATTTGGCTCGTCCAGTCGACCAGCGGGACCAGGGCGCCGAGTTGCGCGCTGTAATGGGTCTGACGTCCCTCGTGACGATTGCGCACCAAACCGGCCTGCTTAAGCACCCCGAGATGCTTTGAAACGGCCGGTTGCGAAATCCCCGCGCGAGCCGTCAGGGCCGCGACGGTATGCTCGCCCTCGCGGCAGAGCCGCTCGAAGATTGCTCGACGGGTGGGATCGGCAAGCGTTCGGAACAGCACATCGTGGGCACGCGGCATGACGACCGATAACCTGTCAGCTATGGATTAACTCATAACCGCCTGGCTATGGAAGAGTCAAGCTGGAGTGCGGCGCGGCCCGCTAACAAGGGCCACCGCGAGCGAGGGGTGCGGCTTGTAGCAGCCGACCCTATATGAGGCACGCACAGCCTCGGGAGACAGGCGCCATGGCCGAAATACCAGCCGCATTCAGGGATCTGACCGAGAAGAAGGCGTTCGCGAACCTGGCGACGCTGATGCCGGATGGCTCGCCGCAGGTGACGCCGGTGTGGTTCGATGTCGCCGATGGGCGCGTCCGCGTGAACACCGCCAAGGGCCGCGTAAAGGCGCGCAACATGCAAGAGGGATCGCACGTCGCGCTGTCGATTCTCGATCCGGACAATCCCTATCGCTACATGCAGATTCGCGGCCGGGTGGTGCGGACGACGGAACAAGGCGCCGACGCGCATATCGATGCGCTGGCAAAGAAGTATCTGGACAAGGACAAGTACCCGTTCCGTCAGGCCGGTGAAGTACGGGTGATGTATGAAATCGAACCGTTGGCGGTGCAGACGATGAGCTGAGAAGACCTCTCCCGACTCGCGGGCACGGTCACAGTACCAAGCCCCGAGGGTGCGGAGCTTTCCGCGGAGAGAAAGTCTGCGTTGCGCCCCTCGCCCGGCGAGCTACGCTCGCCGCGTTGGTCCGCTGTGCGGCCCAACCCCGCGCGAAGCGCGGTCGAGGTCAATGGGAGGGGGAATGGACACCTACGATTATATCGTCGCGGGCGCTGGCTCGGCCGGCTGCTGCGTGGCGGCGCGGCTCAGCGAGTCCGGCCGCCATCGTGTGCTGCTGCTGGAAGCCGGCGGCACGGACAGCAACCCGTGGATCCACGTGCCCATGGGTTTCTCCCGCGTCTTTGCCAACCCCTCCGTCAACTGGATGTACGAAAGCGAGCCCGAACCGCAGCTCGAGCACCGCACGATGTATCAGCCGCGCGGCAAGGTGCTCGGCGGCACCAGCTCGATCAACGGCATGGTCTACATGCGCGGTAACCACGCCGATTACGACGAATGGCGCCAGCGCGGCTGCGACGGCTGGGATTGGGACAGCGTGCTGCCATATTTCCGCAAGGCCGAGGACAACCAGCGCGGCGCCAGCGAATACCACGGCAGCGGCGGTCCGCTGCGCGTATCCGACCAGCCGAAGCGCAGCGAACTCGCCGACCGCATGATCGAGGCGGCCGTTCAGGCGGGCCTGCCGCGCAATGACGATTTCAACGGGGCGCGACAGGAAGGCGCCGGATATTTCCAGAGCACAACAGCAAAAAGTCGGCGCTGGAGCACCGCGACCGCGTATCTGCGTCCGGCCTCTCGCCGTCGCAACCTGATGATCCATACCAATGCGCTCGCCACCCGAATCGCGTTCCGTGACAGCCGCGCCCACGCGATCAGCTATCTGCGCAACGGCGTGCCCTGCACCGCTGAGGCACGCGGTGAGATCATCGTCTGCGGCGGTGTGTTCAACTCGCCGCAGCTTCTGCAATTGTCCGGCATCGGTCCGGGCGCGCTGCTCCAGGCACATGGCATCGCGGTGGTGCACGACATGCCGGCGGTCGGCGCGCATCTGCAGGACCATTTCTACGTACGCATGGCCTTCCGCTGCACGAAGCCGATCACGATGAACGACATCGCCAACAGCCTGCCGCGCAAAGTTCTCGCCGGGCTGCAGTACTTCCTGTTCCATGCGGGACCACTGGCGGCGAACGGTGTCACCGCCGGCGCGTTCGCACGCAGTGATCCGCGGCTGGAACGGCCAGACCTGCAATACAATTTCACACCGTGGAGTTATGCGACGCGCGATCGCCGCGGCGCGGTGGCGCATCCGTTCCCCGGTTTCAGCCTCAGCGCAGTGCATCTGTGTCCTGACGCGCGCGGCAACGTGCGGCTGACGAGCCCCGACCCCCTGGTGCCGCCGGCCATCCGCTTCAATTTCCTGCAAACGCCGCACGATGTACAGGCACTGGTCGCTGGGATGCGGCTGGGGCGCAAGATCACAGAGCAGCCAGCGCTGGCACCCTATGTCGCCGAAGAGATCGTCCCGGGTCCATCGGTCAACACCGACGCAGAGTTCGAGGCGAATATCCGGCGCACTGCCATCTCGAACCTGCATCCGGTGGGAACCTGCCGGATGGGACCCGAGGGCGACACGGTGGTCGATCCCCGCCTCCGCGTACATGGTATCCGCGGCCTGCGCGTCGTGGATGCCTCAATCATGCCGACCGTGCCGGCCGGCAACACGAATGCGCCCACGATCATGATTGCGGAGAAAGCCGCGGACATGATCCTGGCGGATGCCTAACGTTGGGTGCGTCAGGCCGATGTTACGCTGCGCGGGCGGTGGCCAGCCGTCTGTATAGATCCCACCGCCCTTGTCCCTCCCCGCCGGCAACGCTAACTCGACGCGAACCCACCGCAGCAAGGAATCAAGCCCATGGCGCAGACGCCCCGCCCGGTGATGCTGGTGATCCTCGACGGCTTCGGCGCGCGCGATGCGACCGAGGATAACGCCGTCCGCCTCGCCAAGACCCCCACCTTCACGCGTCTGTGGCAGGCCTGCCCGCACGCCTTCCTGCGCACATCGGGCCGTGATGTCGGCCTGCCGGACGGACAGATGGGAAACTCCGAGGTCGGCCACATGAATATCGGCGCAGGCCGCGTGGTAAAGCAGGAACTGGTGCGCATTGGCGACGCGGTGGCCGATGGCAGCCTGGCGAAGTCGGCGTCGTTGCTGGAATTTATCGACGCGCTGCGCGGGTCGAAGGGCACCTGCCACCTGATGGGCCTGGTATCGCCAGGCGGCGTTCATTCGCACCAGGACCACGCTGCGGCACTGGCGCATATCCTGCACGACGCGGGTGTGCCCACCGTCGTGCACGCCTTCACCGACGGCCGCGACACCCCGCCACAATCCGCCGCCGATGACCTGGCAATGTTGCGCAAGGCGCTGCCCGATGATGTGCGCATTGGCACCGTCATCGGCCGCTATTTCGCCATGGACCGCGACAAGCGCTGGGACCGCGTCGCCCTGGCGTACGCCGCGATCGCCGAAGCCGAGGGCACCCACGCCGCCGACCCGATCGCCGCGATCAAGGCCGCGTATGCAGGGCAGAAGTTCGACGAGTTCATCCCGCCGTCGGTGATCGGTGATTACCATGGCGTGCGCGATGGCGACGGTATCCTCTGCTTCAATTTCCGCGCGGACCGGGTGCGCGAAATCCTCTCCGCCCTGCTCGATCCCGCGTTCGATGGCTTCCCACGCAAACGCGTTATCAACTTTGCCGCCGCGCTCGGCATGACACGCTATTCCGATGACCTCGCCCGCTTTCTCGGCGTGTTGTTCCCGCCGGAACAGCTGGACCACATCCTGGGCCAGGTCGTTGCGGAGGCTGGCAAGACACAGCTCCGCACTGCGGAGACCGAGAAGTACCCGCATGTCACGTATTTCCTGAATGGCGGGCAAGAGAGACTGTTTACCGGCGAGGACCGCATCATGGTCGCCTCCCCCAAGGTCGCGACCTACGACCTGCAGCCGGAAATGTCGGCGCCGGAACTCACCGAGAAAGCTGTTGCGGCCATCGACAGCGGCAAATACGACCTGATCGTACTGAACTACGCCAACCCCGACATGGTCGGCCACACCGGCAGCCTGCCGGCAGCGATCAAGGCTGTGGAGACGGTCGACGCGGGCCTTGGCCGCATCGTTGAGGCAGTGCGCAAGCAGGGCGGCGCTCTGATGGTCACCGCTGACCACGGCAACTGCGAGCTGATGAAGGACCCACAGACCGGCGGGCCGCATACCGCCCACACCACCAACCCGGTGCCAGTGGTGCTGATGGGCAGCACCGCGCGCGCCATCCAGGACGGCATCCTTGCCGATGTGGCGCCGACGCTACTGGAACTGATGGGCCTGCCCCAGCCGCGCGAAATGACCGGGCATACGCTGATCCGCCACGATGCGGCGCGCGCTGCAGAATAGCATTATCGCCGCCCTGGTTTTGCTTCCGACCGCTGCGTCGCCGGCGCCGTCGCACAAGGAAGCCGTTACCAAAGCAAAGGCAGAACAAGCCGAGCGCCAGCGTGCAGCCGAGCTCGCGGCGCAGAAACAGGCCGCTGCCCGCGCCGCTGCGGCCGCTGCGCGGGCTGACGCGCTGACCCAGCAACGCATCACGGCTGCGGCAAACCTGCGCGACGCGGAGGCCGCGACCGATGCCGCAGCCGTCCGTATGGACACGCTGATCCACCAACGCCGCGAGGCCGCCGCGAAGCTTGCCGCTCGTGCCAAGGCAATGCAGCCGCTGCTGCCGCTGATCGAACGCCTGTCGCTGTATCCCGCCGAGACGATGCTGGCGGTGCCGACACCGCCCGATCAGACGGTGCGCGCTGTCATGGTGCTGCACGGCATCGCGCGCCAATTGCAGCAGGACGCCGAAGCGCTGCGCGCCGAACAAGCAAGGCTGGATGACGCGACCAAGGCAGAGCAAGAGGAGGCGCCGAAACTGGCCGCAGCAGCGGCGGCACAGCAGCTTCAGGAAGCGGCGCTCGATCAGCAGATCGCCACCGCCCAGGCGGACCAGCAACAGGCGCGGGCAGAGGTCGATGCCGCTGCGGCGCGCGCCGCCGCACAGGCCGCCCGGGCGGAGACCTTGCGGGTCATGCTCTCGGAGCTCGAAGCGCGCCGGGCGGCGGCGGAGGCGCAAGCGCGCGAGGCGGCCGAACTCGCGGAACGTCGCCAGAAGTTGAAGCAGGCAGAGGCAGACCGGCGTGAGGCGAAAGCGCTCGCGGTCACGAGTGGCGACGGTACGATGGCATCGACGGCCGTTCCTGCGCGGCAGCTCACCGCACCGGTCGTCGGCAGCGTCTTCCGGTCGTGGGGGGATCCGACCGACGCCGGGCCGGCCACCGGTCTTTCCTATCACACGGCGCCGTCGGCGAGGGTGGTATCGCCGTGCAGCGGGCGGGTGGATTTTGCCGCGCCGTTCCGCAGCTA
>JASHVB010000326.1 GCA_030039695.1 Acetobacteraceae bacterium | reverse complement strand
GGGCGCAACGCACGCAGATCGGCGTTTGACGGGTCCTCGACCCAGGCAACACCGGCCGCGCGCAGGGTGGCACGCAGCCGAGCGCGCGGCACGCCGAGCAGCGGTCGGAGCAAACGCAGCGCGCTGTGTTCCACGACGGCAGCCATCGCCGCCAGCCCGGTCGGACCGCTGTGGCTGCACCGGCGCATCAGCACCGTTTCCGCCTGGTCACCGGCGTGGTGGGCGAGCAGCAGGTGCAGGATGCCGAGCTCGGCGCAGGCAGCGCGCAGGGCGAAATAACGGGCCTCCCTTGCGCGCTGCGCCAATGCGGGGCCGCGCTGAAGGTCGGTCAGGGACAGCAGGCGAGCCCGGATGCCGAGCGCACTCAGGCGCGCGATAGTCACCGCCGCTTCCGCGGCTGAATCTGGCCGCAGACCGTGGTCCACGACCAGTGCCAGCAGCGAGCCGCCATGCCCACGCACCCAAGCGTCCGCCAGTATCGCGAGCGCCATGCTGTCGGCGCCGCCGGAGACGCCGGCTGCCAGGTGTGGAGCCGGACCGAACGGCGCAAGCGGCACCATCCACGCTGCGAACTCGGCCGGCTGAACGGAGCTGCTTTCCTCGGTCACGGCGGAGCCTCGCCTGGCCACCCGCGCCTGTGCGGCCCTGCCTGCGGCAAGACCTGAGTGGCCGGCCTTTGCCGGCCATGACACGCGCTCCTCACTGACAGCCGGCGCGCTGATGGACCGACGCAATCTGTGGACGAAGCTGCGCCGCACTCTGCGGGAACTCGGCGTGCAACTTGTCCAGCGTCTCGCACGCCGCGCGCTTCTCGTTGATCGAGGCCAGCGAGCTGGCCAGCCCGACCAGCGCCCCTGCGGCGTGAATGCCCTTGCGGTTGCGGTTGTAGCTGTCGTCGTAGGCAATCGCCGCCTGCGAATACTGGTGTTCTCCCGCCAGCGCCTGGGCGAGCAGGAACTGCGCGTCGTACGCGCGCGGCGAGGTGCGGTAGTTGCTCAGCACGTCGCGCGCCGCCCCCTCGGCCGTCTGGTAGTCGCGCTGCGCAAGCGCGGCGTAGCCCTCGTGCATGGCGATCTCGGGCGTGCGGCGCATCGGCGGTGACGGCGGGCGCGGCCGTTGCGCAGTCAGCGGCATCGGCTGATTGGGTTGGTACTCCTGCGGCGATTGCGCGGAAAGCGTGCCAAGATCACCCGGCGGCGGGCTGGTCATCGGCCCCTCGGGCGGCGGGGCCTCGGAGGGTGCCGCCGCGGCGTCGCCCGGCGGTGTGGCAGCCCCCGCACCGCCGCCCTGCATCTGGAACTTCAGGTCAGCCAATTGCTTGCTCAGATCCGCGTTCTGCTGTTGGGTCTGGTTCTGCAACTCGTCGATCTGGCCGCGCAGGTCGCGCAGTTGGTCGTCGAGCGTGTTCACCCGCGACAGAAGTTGCGCCACCATGTCGTTGGCCGCCCCCCGCGACGGCGGCGCCTGCTGGTAGCTGTAGCCGCCCAGCGACGAACCGCCACGGCTGCCGTTGGCGAGCTGCTGGCGGAGCGACCCGATCTCCTCCTGCAGCTGATAAATTTCGTTCTGCAGAGCGATGGCCTCCCGGCTTTCCATCTCCTGCGCGTGCGCGATACGCGGCCATGGGGAGAACACCAGCAGGCAGGCCGTCAGAGCTACGCTCAGCCGCAAACGCATCCTTTGTCTCCTCGACTCGACGGCCGGTGTGTTGACGGGCACCGGAGCAGGGAAGGAATGACGCAAGACCAGGGCGGTCTCAAGGCAGAGGTGCTCCATGCCGGCCAGCGAGGGAACGCGCCCGGCCCGACAAAACCGCCCACACCGCCGCGTGCGGTGCGACCGCTTTCAGCCAGATCAAAGACTGGCTCGACAGTATATGCTGGTGCTTTCTGCTCGACCGACGAACAAACGGGAAACGAATACCGGACAGTGAAGCCGCGTTTGCGATGCCCGATGAGGCCGCGATCTCTGCTGCGGAATTGCGCCGCGATCCCCGCGGCTTCGGTTTCGTAGCGCATGCGCTGCGCGAGCGCCCGAACCCGGACGTGCCGGCCGATGCGCCGCACATTCCCGACCGTGGCAGCTATGGTCCGCCTGATCTCGACGTCGGGCGGCGATTTGCCGCCGCGTTCGGGAGCTGCTCAGCGTGCTTTTCAGGCGTCTCGTGGAGCACAAATTCAACATCGATCTCAGCCACCGTCCGCCTTGCATCGTGACGATGGGAAATACGACCGGCCACGACGACGAGGCGTACGCGTATCCCGGCGGCCGGCACAAGATCAGCACCCTGCTTTCCGGCTTTTCACGCCAGTGGCCGCACGAGCGCAGCCGGTTGCGCATCCTCCGTAGCGCGGATCGCAATCATTGCGCATTCGAACTTGCCGCCGAATTCGGCCGCATGCGGATGTTCCGCGTATGCGACCATTCGTGGCATGGCTTCCTGCCACAAACGGGACAGCGCATGAGCTTGCAGCTCTGCGGCGTCGATTGCGAACGTACGTGCGAAAGGAGCGCGTTGCGCCACGGCGTCAGCGCGCTTGCGAAAGCGTTGCCTTTGCTACGGAAAGCAATCGATTGGGCGCCGCGCCGACTGCCGGGAGCGCGCTGATGCAGCACCCAACGATCCCGGCGCCAGACCCAGTCGGCGCTTTGGCGCGGATGACGTATATCGCGAGGCCGGCAGCGGACTCGCATTGACATCGATGCGGTAGCCGACGCTCCACTGATGGCGTTTGCCAATCGATCGTGTTGCCGCATGCAGATGTCCGGCCCGCCGAAACTGTCGCACCCACGCTTGCTCCATCCTGCACGCCAGCCCAGATTGAACGAGCATGCCATCTCAGTTCGCCGCGATTCCCACAACCATCCCGCGCGCCGCGCTGGTCACCGGTGCCGCGTTTCGGGTTGGCCGCGCCGTGGCGCTGGCACTGGCCGAGGCAGATTTTGACGTGGCTGTGCACTGCCATGCCAACACCGCCGCCGCTGAAGCGACTGCTACCGACATTCGCCACCGCGGCCACCGGTCCGCCGTGCTGTGCGCCGACCTGTGCGACGAGGCGCAGACCACCGCCCTGCTGCCACAAGCCATCGCCGCGCTCGGTCCCATCGGCGTGCTCGTGAACAACGCCAGCGCGTTCCAGCGCGATGAGTGGCACGACGCCACACGCGCCTCGTGGGACCTGCATATCGAGCCGAACCTGCGCGCGCCATTCGTGCTGATCCAGCAATTCGCTCGCGCGTTGCCGGACAGCGCCGAGGGCGTGGTGATCAATATGATCGACCAGCGTGTCTGGTCGATCACGCCGCATTTTCTCTCGTACACCGTGTCGAAGGCCGGGCTGTGGGCACTGACACAGAGCTTTGCACTGGCGCTGGCGCCGCGCATCCGCGTGAACGCGATCGGTCCCGGGCCGGCGCTACCGAGCCGACGGCAGAGCCAGCAGCAATTCGACCGCCAGGCCGCGTCGGTTCCACTCGGCCACGGCACCAGCCCGGAGGAAATCGGACGCGCGGTACAAGCGATTCTTGCCCTCCCGGCAATGACGGGACAGATGCTGGCATTAGACGGGGGGCAGCACATGCAGTGGGCGTCTGGCCGCTGCGCGCCCCCGCCGGAGGAGTGATCCGATGGACACACCCCGCATTGCGTCGACGGCTCAGGCTCTGCGCCATGTGTTTGTGCGCGACTTGGTGCTGGCGGCCAGCATCGGAGTACACCCGCACGAGCATGCCGCGCCGCAGCGAGTGCGCATCAACATCGACGTCGCTGTTACAGACGATGGTGCGCAACCGCTGT
>JASHVB010000325.1 GCA_030039695.1 Acetobacteraceae bacterium | reverse complement strand
CGCCCATGCCACGCCTATGCTAACCGCTGCGGCCTGATTTCCGCCACGGACCAACCGCCATGCCCAGCAGCGATTTCCTCGCCGAAGCCACCGCCCGCGGTTTCGTGCACCAATGCACCGACACCGATGCGCTCGACGCGGCGCTGCGGGCCGGTACCGTAACGGCGTATGTCGGCTTCGATTGCACCGCCGACAGTCTGCATGTGGGCAACCTTGTCGGCATCATGGTCTTGCGCTTGCTACAACGCTGCGGCCATCGCCCTGTGGTGCTGGTGGGTGGCGGAACCACGCGCATCGGCGATCCGTCGGGCAAGGACGAGTCTCGCCAGTTGCTGTCCGATGAACAGATTGCCGCGAACATGGCCGGCGTACGGCAGTGCTTCGCGCCGTTCATCCACTTTGGCAACGGCCCATGCGACGCAATCATGGTCAACAACGCCGACTGGCTCGACGCACTGGGTTATATCTCTCTGCTACGAGACGTCGGCGTGCACTTCTCGATGAATCGCATGCTAACTTTTGATTCGGTCCGTCTGCGGCTGGAGCGTGAGCAACCGCTCACTTTCCTCGAGTTCAATTACATGATTTTGCAAAGCTATGATTTCCGCGAACTGCGCCGGCGGTTCAACGTGACGCTGCAAATGGGCGGCTCCGACCAGTGGGGCAACATCGTCGCCGGCATTGAGCTGATCCGCCGCACCGATGGCGCGCATGCCTTTGGATTGACGACGCCGCTAATCACGACCGCGTCCGGCGCCAAGATGGGCAAGTCAGTCTCGGGCGCAGTGTGGCTGCGCGGCGACCGGCTCTCTGCGTACGACTACTGGCAGTACTGGCGTAACACGGAGGACGCCGACGTCGGCCGCTTCCTGCGACTGTTCACCGACGTGCCGCTCAGTGAGATCGCACGGCTGGAACGGCTGCAGGATGCCGAGATCAATGAAGCCAAGAAGATACTCGCCACGGAGGCAACGGCTTTGGCTCACGGCCGAGACGCCGCGGAGAGCGCTGCGGAAACCGCCCGCCGTGCATTCGAGGAGGGCGAAGCGGCCGATACGCTGCCGAGCATCGCCGTGCCGCGCGACGAGCTCGCCGCCGGCATACCAGCGTTCCGCCTGTTCACGCTCGCCGACCTCGCGAAGAGCAACGGCGAGGCGCGCCGGTTGATCCGCGGCGGCGGCGCACGCGTGAACGATACGCCGGTGACTGACGAGGGCCAGGTGATCTCGCTGACGGATCTGCGCGGCGACACCATCAAGCTATCGGCCGGGCGCAAGCATCACCGACTGGTAAGGGCGGCCTGAACCATGCAGACCTATTCGCTCGGCCCGCTGGATATGGTCTCTACGCTGACGCTGGGCGGCGGCGGCCTCGGCATGCTGTGGGGCGCAACGACATTCGACGAATGCGTTGCCACGGTGCACGCGGCGGTCGATGCCGGCATCACCTTGCTGGATCTCGCGCCGCGCTACGGCCACGGTAAGGCTGAGGAAGTCGTCGGCGCCGCATTCAACGGTCGGCTGCCTGACCGAGTGCGAGTCACCAGCAAATGCAATCTCGGCAATCCGCCGGCAGACCAGGTTGACGGCATATTGCGGCGCTCCATCGAGGACAGCCTGCGGCGGCTGCGCCTGTCACACCTCGACCTGTTCTTTTTGCACTGTAACATTGCACCGATAAACCACCCAATGTGGCGCAATCCCGACGCGGTGCCTCGGCTTACGCTTTACGAGTTATTCGTCGACCACGTGCGGCCCGTTTTCGAGCGGCTGGTGGCCGAGGGCATCATCGGTGCATGGGGCCTCACCGGTATCGGCCATCCAGACACAATCATCCAATTGCTCAGTGAGAAACCGACGCCCACCGCTGTGCAGTGCATTGCCAATCTGCTCGATTCGCCTGGGGGTTTGCAGTTCTTCGACGGTCCGGCGCGTCCGCGCGAGGTGATGTCGGCAGCGCGGGCCAACGGCGTCGGGGTGATGGGCATCCGCGCGGTCCAGGCCGGGGCATTGACGGCAGCGATCGACCGGCCGTTGCCAACAGATCATCCGGAATCGCGTGATTATCAGCGCGCCGCGGGTTTTCGTGCGTTGTGCGTCGAACTGGACGAAAACCCGGCGGTCGTCGCACACCGTTACGCGCTTGGGCTGGGTATCGACACGCTCGTTCTGGGCGTGAAAAACCGCCAGGAGCTGGCGGAGTGTGTTGCGGCCGCGGAAGCCGGACCATTGCCCGCTGAGTTGATGACGCGGGTGGATGCTTCGGTGACCCAATAAGCTGTCCTGCGTGATCGCAGGGCGCGTAGCGCCGAAGCGGTCGCCTGTGGGAGATTCTGCGGCGCTGCGGGCTTCGCGATGACAATCGGGACGTTGCCACAACTCCACCTCGGTCCTACCCTTCCGCCCACATCCACCGGAGGGGAGTCATTGAGATGAAGGTCGGCGACGCAATTGCGGAAATCATGCGACGCGAGGGGATCGAGATCCTCTGCGGCTACCCCGTCAATCACCTGCTGGAATACGCGGCCAAGGCCGACGTCCGCCCGATCATCGTGCGCCAGGAGCGTATCGGCCTGCACATGGCGGACGCGATTTCCCGCGTCACCTCCGGGCGAAAGATCGGTGCATTCTGCATGCAGCATGGCCCCGGCACGGAAAACGCCTATGGCGGCGTGGCTCAGGCTTACAGTGAGTCGGTGCCGCTGTTGGTGATTCCGCAAGGTTATCCGCGCCGCATTGCGCAGATCGATCCGAACTATAACGCCGTACGCGGCATGCACGGGGTCGCCAAGATTGCTGAATCGGTCCAGCTTCCCAGCGAAGTCGCCAACGTCATGCGCAGAGCCTTCAGCAATCTGCGTAACGGCCGCGGCGGGCCGGCAATCGTCGAAATCCCGACCGACATCTGGAATGAGGAGATCGGTGACCTCGATTACACGCCGGTCGGCGTGCACAAGTACGGCCCCGACCCGGCGGATGTGCGCAAGGCGGCGGCGGCGATCCTCACGGCGAAGCGCCCAGTGATCTACAGCGGAACTGGCGTGCAATGGGCCGAAGCCTGGGCAGAACTCCGCGAATTCGCCGAGCTGCTGGGCGCGCCGGTCACCACCAGCCTCGGAGGCAAAAGCTCGTTCCCCGAGAACCACCCGCTGTCGCTCGGCTCCGGCGGCAATGCGGTGCCGAAGCCAGTGCACCATTTCGTGCAGAACGCCGACCTCATCATCGGCATCGGGTGCTCCTTCACTGAGACGAACTTCGGAATCAAGTTCCCCAAGGGCAAGAAGTTCGTACATGCGACACTGGATCCGAACCACCTCAACAAGGATGTGATCAGCGCGGTCGGCCTGGTGGGCGACGCGAAGCTGACCCTGCAAGCGCTGATCGGCGAGCTGCGGCAGAGCATCAAGGCGAACCGCGACATCAAGGACGTGGTCGCAGAGATCAAGGCCGTGCGCGAGGAGTGGATGGCGCAGTGGCAGCCGCTGCTGAACTCGAACGAGGCGCCGATCAGCCCCTATCGCGTGATCTGGGAGCTGATGGCGGCAACGGATCCCAAGAACACCATCATCACGCATGATGCGGGAAGTCCGCGCGACCAGATCTCGCCGTTCTGGGTGTCAACCGAACCGATGTCCTATATCGGTTGGGGCAAGACGACGCAGCTCGGCATGGGACTGGGACTCGCGATGGGTGCGAAGCTGGTGCATCCGGACAAGACCTGCATCAACTTCTGGGGCGACGCGGCAATCGGGTTCACTGGGATGGATTTCGAGACCGCGGTGCGCGAGCGGATTCCGATCCTGTCGTGCCTGATGAACAACTTCTCCATGGCGATCGAGCTGAAGGTGATGCCGATCTCGACGGACAAGTACCGGTCGACGGATATCTCCGGCAATTATGCGAAGATGGCCGAGGCGTTCGGTGGCTATGGCGAGCGCATCACCGATCCGAGCCAAATCAAGGCGGCGATCCAGCGCGGGATTGAGCAGACGAAGGCGGGCAGGCCGGCGCTGTTGGAGTTCATCACTGCGAAAGAGACGCGGGTTTCGAAGTTCTGACCGTGCAGAGCCGCTGCGCTCGGGAATGGCCGCCGAGCGTAGCGGCGGGGTGGCGGTGCCGAATTGGGCAAGGCGCCTGCCGCGGCACCCTCACCGTCGAGGCTTCGTGTCTCAACCTCTGCCGCTGAGGACGTGAAAACGCTGCTGACTACGCGCTCAGTTCCCGCCACTCCGCCTCAGTAATCGTCTTGACCCCCAGCTCCGCGGCCTTTCGCGCCTTCGACCCGGCGTCCGCGCCGACGATCACCAGGTCCGTCTTCTTTGACACACTGTCGGTCACCTTGGCGCCCAGCGCTTCGGCGCGTGCCTTCGCCTCGGGCCGGGTCATTGTCTCCAGCGTCCCGGTAAACACCAATGTCTTTCCCGCGATCTCGCTGCCCGCCACCGCAGTGGCGCGCGCGGCGTCCTCAACCGTCAGCTCAGTCGCCAGTTCATCCAGCGTCTCGACATTCCTGTGCTCCGCAAAGAAATCCGCCAGCTCCTGCGCGATCGCCGGACCGATGCCGACGATACTGCCAAGCTCCTCCCGCGCCTCCGATCCCACAACCGTCGCGGCCAACATCTGCGCCCGCCAATGGGCGTAACTGCCATAGTGCCGCGCCAGTAGCTTCGCGTTCGCGTCGCCGATGCGGCGGACGCCCAGCGCGTAGATTAATCGGCCCAGCGGGATGCGCCGCCGTGCCTCAATCGCACGTGACAAATTGCGCGCGGACACCTTGCCCCACCCTTCACGTTCGGCGATCTCCGCCTCCCGCTCCGGCAGGCGGAACAGGTCGGCTGGCGAGTGCAGCCAGCCTTCGTCGAAGAACTCCTGGATCGTCTTCTCGCCCAGCCCGTCGATGTCGAACGCCGGGCGCGACACGAAATGGATCAGCCGTTCCACCCGCTGCGCTGGACAAATCAGGCCGCCAGTGCAGCGGCGCACCGCCTCACCTGGAGGCCGCACCGCCTGGCTGCCGCAGGCAGGGCACTTGTCCGGGAAATGGTATGGTTTCGCACCATGCGGCCGCCGCTCCAGGACCACGGATACGATCTGCGGAATTACATCGCCGGCACGCTGCAGCACCACCGTGTCGCCGATGCGGATATCCTTGCGCTTGATCTCATCCTCGTTGTGCAGCGTGGCATTCTGCACCAGAACGCCGCCGACATTGACCGGCTCCAGCCGCGCCACGGGCGTCAGGGCGCCGGTGCGGCCGACCTGGATGCGGATCTCCTTCAGCACGGTCATCGCTTGTTCGGCCGGGAATTTCCACGCGATCGCCCAGCGCGGCGCGCGTCCAACGAAGCCGAGGCGCCGTTGTAGAGCAAGGTCGTTCAGCTTGTAGACCACGCCGTCGATGTCGTAGCCGAGACCAGAACGTTCAGCGGCTATATTCACCTGGAATTCGGCCGCGCCCGCCTCGCCATGTACGCGCTTCGACAGCGGATTCACCCGAAACCCCCAGTGCCGCAGTCGTTCCAGATACTCCCAATGAGTTTCCGCCACCTGTTCGCTCGCCTCGCCCATTGCGTATGCAAATAAAGACAGCGGGCGGCCGGCTGTGATGGAAGGATCGAGTTGACGGAGGCTTCCCGCGGCAGCGTTGCGTGGATTGGCAAATACCTTCTGACCCGCTGCTGCCTGCGCCTCGTTCATCGCCAGGAAGTCCGACTTGGTCATGAACACTTCGCCGCGGATTTCGATCAGCGCCGGCGCGTGGCCTTTTAACCGAGTCGGCACTGTATCCATGGTCCGCAGGTTGGCCGTGACGTCCTCGCCCACCGTTCCGTCGCCGCGTGTCGCGCCGTGCACGAAGCGGCCATTTTCGTAAGTAAGATTGATCGACAGCCCGTCGATCTTCGGTTCCGCCACGAAGTCCAGCGGCGCATCGGATGGCAAACCCACGAAGCGGCGGGCGCGGGCGCAGAATTCGGTGAACTCCGTGGCGTGCATCGCATTATCGAGCGACAGCATCGGCACGCGATGGCGCAGCTTGGCAAAGCCGCCTTCGGGAGCGCCACCGCCAACGTGCTGCGAAGGGGAGTCAGAGCGGATCAGCTCAGGAAAGCGCGCTTCGATCGCCGCGTTGCGGCGGCGCAGTTCGTCGTACTCCGCGTCGGTGACCTCCGGCGCGTCCTGCTGATAGTACAACCGGTCATGATGCGCGATCTCGCGCGCCAGGCGCGCCAGTTCGGCGGCGGCTTCATCTTCCGTCAGGTTGGCAACGTCGGTCAGGGTCATCTCGCAATCACCGAGCGCAACGCATGCCAGGACTCCTGCCGTCTGACGCGGTTGCTGGCAAGCCAGCCCTCTGTCGCGACCTTCGACCCGCACCTCACGTGGATGTGTGACATGCCGCTTGACACAAACCGATCAGTCGGTATGGATTATACCAACCAGTTGGTATGGTGCAGGCATGCAGCAGCCACATCAGTCGAAGACCCGGCTTCTCGACGCGACCATCAAGGTCGTCCGGACCAAGGGCTACAACGCAACCCGCGTCGAAGACGTCTGCGCCGAAGCCGGAGTCACCAAGGGAAGCTTCTTCCACCACTTCAAGAGCAAGGACGATCTGGCGCTGGCCGCACTTGAGCGTTGGAAGGAATCCACCACCGCCTTCTTCGGCAACGCGCCCTACCACCGGGCGGCGGATCCGCTTGACCGCGTCCTCGCCTATCTCGAGTTCCGCAAGTCGATCCTGATCGGTGAACTACCGGAATTCACCTGTTTCGTCGGAACCATGGTGCAGGAGATCTACGCGACCAACCCGCAGCTGCGCGCCGGTTGCGAAAGCAGCATCTTCGGACATGCGCAGCGACTAGAGGCCGATCTGGAACAGGCGATACAGAAATACGGCGTCGCCCAACCTGTCACCGCACGGAGCCTCGCGCTGTATGTGCAATGCACCATCCAGGGCTCCTTCATCCTGGCGAAAGCCGCAGTTAGCGCCGCCATCGCCGCCGAGAGCATCGACCACCTTCGCCGCTACATTGAATTGTTGTTCGGACGGCCGGAGAGCCCGAACGCCACACCTGGGAAGCGGCAACCGACGCCGACGCGAAAGAAACCGGCATGAACTCGCATTATCGTTGGGTCATTGTCGGCGCGGGCGCCTTCATGGGCTGCGTTGCGATCGGCTCGATCTTTTCATTGCCCGTGTTCCTGGCGCCGATGTCGGTCGCGACCGGCTGGTCACGCACCGATATTTCCTTGGCGATGACACT
Source organism: Acetobacteraceae bacterium (assembly GCA_030039695.1). The sequence goes on along the minus strand of JASHVB010000325.1, from coordinate 2,123 downwards.
AAACTTCCTCAGCATGGGGATAGCAGGTTTCGGCTGGGGCATCATACTGGACCGTTTCGGTCCGCGTACTGTTCTGTTGTGCGGCAGCACGATACTGGGTCTCGGGCTTGTGCTGGCAAGCCGCGCCAGCACGATCGAACGATTTCAGTTCTGCTATGGCATTCTGGTCGGCGCCGGTGGAGGCGCCATCTTCGCGCCGCTGATGGCGACCGTGACCGCGTGGTTCGACCGCCAGCGCAGCCTTGCAGTGTCGCTGGTTTCCGCTGGTATGGGCGTGGCGCCATTGACCGTTGCGCCCATTGCCGCGCGCCTCGTGACGATGTTCGATTGGCGCTTCTCCCAGTTGGTGATCGGCTTGGCCGTCTGGGCGCTGCTGCTGCCTGTGGCGTTGGTGGTACGCCGCGCGCCTGCGACGACCCGCAACATCGCTGGACAGCGCCAAGCCGAGTCGCCAATGACTGTGCGCGAAGCACTGACGTCACCGCAGTTTGTCGTGCTCGCCCTCACCTACTTCATGTGCTGCGCGACGCATTCTGGCCCTCTGTTCCACACAGTGAGCTACGCAATTTCCTGCGGTCTGCCGGTCACCGCAGCGGTCTCGATCTACAGTGTCGAGGGCTTGTCCGGTTTGTTCGGACGCATCACGTTCGGCTTGCTCGGCGACCGGTTCGGGGCGAAGCGGACGTTCGTGGCCGGGCTGCTGCTGCAAGCCGCGGCGGTAGGCTGCTATTACTTTGCGCGCCAACAACTGCAATTCTATTCGGTCGCGGTGGTGTTTGGCTTCGCCTACGCCGGTGTGATGCCGCTTTATGCCGTACTCCTACGCGAGAATTTCCCGGTGCATATCATCGGAACCGTGGTTGGTGCCGCGAGTATGGCGTCGAGCCTGGGAATGTCGCTAGGACCGCTAGCGGGTGGCGTGATCTTCGATACCTATCGGAATTACGGAAGGCTCTACATCGGTTCTCTCCTGATCGGGCTCGGTGCAGCCCTGGTCATGCTTATGTTCCGGCCGGCAGCGCGGATGCGGGAAGGGTTGCAGCCCGATCCCGTCGCCGTTGCGAAGTAATACTGCGTGATGGCGGGCCTCGTCCCGGCCATCCAGGGGTTCTCTCACTGCGGGCGGAAAAAGCGGCAATGGCTGCCGCTAGAATGGCTATGACCGTAGGGAAGGCGCCTCACGACGCACCCAGCAATACATCCGCCGCAGCACGCGCTGCTTCTGTGATCGTTTCGCCGGCGAGCATGCGCGCGATCTCCTCGCGCCGCGCCGATGCGTCGAGTTCGTCCACCAGCGTTGCGGTGCGTCCCCGCGCCGCGTGCTTCGCCACGCGCAGATGCGATGCGCCACGCGCCGCGACCTGTGGGCTGTGTGTAACGACCAGCACCTGCACGCGTTCGGCAACGCGTGCCAGCCGCTCGCCGACGGCCGCCGCCGTGGCGCCGCCGACATCGGCATCGATCTCGTCGAACACCAGCGTCGGCACCAGCGATCCCGCAGCCAGCACCACCTTGAGCGCGAGCATCAGCCGCGACAGTTCGCCGCCGGAAGCGATGCGCGCCAATGGCCCCAGGTCCTGACCTGGGTTCGTCGCAATCAGGAAACGAACCGAGTCAGCACCCCCCGCGGTCCATTCCGCTTCCGGCAGCAGGGCGACATCCGCATGGAACCGCGCCTTCTCCAGACGCAGTGGAGGCAACTCCCTCGCCACGGCGCGATCCAGGCGCGCGGCAGCGGTCCGGCGGCCAGCCGACAGCGCCTCGGCCGCGGCCACATAGCGGAGGCGAGCCTCAGCCGCGGCTTCCTCGAGGGCAGCGATGCTCGCCTCGCCGGTCGCCAGTGCGGCCAAACGCGCACTCAGCCGATCGTACAGGGCTGGCAGCTCCACCACAGCAACCGCGTGTTTCCGCGCAGCAGCGCGCAACGCGAACAACCGCTCCTCCGCTTGCTCCAGCAACCGCGGATCCACGTCTGCCTCGGCGCTGAGCCGCGTTAGCAGTGTCTCTGCTTCAGCCAACGCTTCCTCGGCACGTTCCAGCGCGGCGATGGCCGGCGCTGCCGGATTGGCGGCGTCGGGCTGCCCGGCCGGAACCAGCCGCTGCAACGCTCGCGACGCCGCGCG
>JASHVB010000034.1 GCA_030039695.1 Acetobacteraceae bacterium | reverse complement strand
CGCTTCAATGTTTGCCTGGGCAATCTTGTCAGTCACATCTTCATTCTCAAGAAGCTTAAATCACACCTCCATGTGGAGCTTGCGGGGAGAGCACGCGACGAAATTATACGGCTGTCCATCTCTTGCTAGCGATCGGCGTTCAGGCGCAGGCCCCATCGCCTCGTGCAAGTCCTGAAAAGGAGGATGGATGTAGACTGAAACCTTTCGAAGCGATCCAGGGTTCGACACATGGCCAGGAAACACGAGAGATCCCGCTCGTGTCCACGAACGGAAAACGCCGGCACGAGGGACACCGGACGAACAACAGTCCCAGGCCTGACGAGTGACCTCGGCACAAATCGGGAGCGCCGCGGCGAACACGAAGCAGACGAGGCGGATGAGGAATCCGGAACCGAAAACATAAGGGACCGGGCACACACAAGCGGGAGGTCGTAGCGCCTTCGTAGTACCGAGGACATCGGGGAACCGGGCTCGCCGGGACCCGGGAGAGGGAAGGGAGACGCCACGGGAAGAGAACCGTTGGAACGAAACAAGGGAGGGGACCCTGGACCCCGCAAACCTGTCCACGAACCGACAACGGATAGCCGACTTGGCGAGGACGAAACGAGGGGCGGCGCTCTACTCGCTCCACCACGTCATCGTGATCCGGACTGGATGCGAGAGGCCTACCGCCTCACCCGCAAGGATGGTGCACCCGGCATCGACGGTGTCACAGCGGCGGACTACGAAGCGAACCTTGAGGCTAATCTTCTGGACCTCCTGGAGCGCATCAAGTCCGGCCGCTATCAGGCGCCGCCGGTCCAGCGGGCATACGTTCCTAAAGCGGATGGATCGCAGCGCATGCTCGGCATTCCAACCTTCGAGGATAAGGTGGCGCAGCGTGTCGTGACGATGGTGTTGGAGGAGGTCTACGAACAGGACTTTCTGCCGTGTTCGTACGGCTTCCGGCCCGGACGCTCGGCCCATCAGGCTCTCAGCAGCCTGCGGCACGAGATCTGGTCCAAGCGCCTCTACTGGGTGATCGATCTCGACATACGCAAGTATTTGGATGTTGCATCATACTACCCTCAGGCTGGTACGGTTGTATTGAACAGGGACGATTGAGGCTGTAACACCTTTATTCGCAGGCCTTTTTGTTTGCCGCGCACGACATGCACTGCCTCGAGCTCACCGCGCTTTACACGCTGCAACACGGTCTGACGGGAGACGCCAAGCACGCGCATTGCATCACGCATTGGCAGGAAGTCATCGCCCGGCTCGGCGTTGAAGCGGGCGACGAGCGCGCTGGTGAGGTGAATACGCCATGGCGCGCCTGGGGTTACCTGCTCACCGGCGACGATGCCGTCATTGATCAGGCGGTGAAGGGTGGACGGTGCGATGCCGAGCGCGATTGCGGCCTTTCTGACTGTAAGCGACTCGCCGTCGGGTTCCTGATTTGCACGATCGAAGCACGGAATATTCCAGTGATAGCGTAGGCTGGCGACGTTGTGTGCCCCGAACCGATGACCATAGGCCGTGGTGCGTTGCTGCCGGTTCAGGATGCCCGCGATGATGCTGTCCGGGTAAAAGCGGGCCAACCGGCGAAGAAGTTCGATCGTGTCTTCGTCAGTACGAATTGGTGCCGGCCGAGAACGTGGCAATGTCAGGTTGATGTCATCGACTGCACCGCCCTTCCAGCGGATCACGAGATGCGCAGAAGCTTTGTCACGCTCCACATTGATGGTGATGTCTTCGACCAAGGCTCGCAGCAGCTCTTTCCGGTCTCGTGGTGTTGTGCTCGGAGCGTGCCAGACCTTGGTGAGGTCTGGACCGATCGAAAGCAAATGATTTCGTTCAGCTTGAGTGAGCACGCGCGGGCGTTCCTGCTCGCGGCGCGCGAGTTGGAGTTCGGCCGCTTCGAGTGCTCTTAGCTTTTCCTCCCACTCGCGCTCGAGTCCGCGCGCGACGAGTCGATTGTCCGGATCGATCGCACGATATCGTCGCTCTGCCCGGCTTGCTTCGTAGTTTGCCTGTTCGACACCAAGGCGCCATTGCCTGAGCACTGCCTCGCGATCGGCTTCAAGCCGTTCCGCAGCGGCGAGGCAGGCAGCCAGCTTCGCCGGCTCGAGAGTCGCGAGAAACCGCTGTGTGACGGCCTCATCGATCTGAACACCGCCGACGTTAAGGCAATAGACGCCACGGCCTCCGACAATGCTTTTGTTGGGGCAGTGATATCCGGGTGCTGACAGCCGGCCGCGATAGTGTGTGCAAAGCCGACGTCCGCAATGGCCACATCGGGCAAGGCCCTGCAGCAGGGCACTACCTTCTCTCACGGCGCCATCCTCCTTGTGGGGACCCGGTCGCGTGTTTTGTGCGATACGGGCAAGGTTAGCCTCGTAGGTTTGCCAGTCGACGAACCCGGGATGATGGTCCTGGATGACCACTTGCCACTCGGACCGCGGCAATCTCCGTTGGCGTTTCCTCTGCCTGCCGTTGGCATCCAACACCGTCTCGGCGCGGGATTTTCCATACACGTAGGCGCCGGCGTAGACTGGATTGACCAATACGTGGCGAATGGCCGTATAGCTGGCATCGACCCACTGGATGTCGGCGCCCGGGTGCATCTGCAGCGGGAATTGCACGGCCTCGGAACGGAACCACAGCCAGACGCGTCGCACCGAGCCGGTCTCGGCGAACTTGGTGAAAACATTGTTAATAACATTAACCACTGCTTCGTTCGGGTGGAAACGAACTTCGCCGTCGGCGTCTCCCCAGACAAAACCGACTGGCAGCGCACGCCGGAGTTCGCCGCGGGTGGCCTTGTTGCGAATGCCGCCGTTCAAACATGCACGCAACACATGCAGTTCGGCTTCCGACATTGTTCCTTTCAAGCCCAAAAGCAAGCGATCGTTGAACAGCCCTGGATGGTAGATGCCATCCGCATCGCCGATCAATGTGTCACTGATCCCTGCGAGATCGATGAGCCTGTACCAGTCAACGTTGTTTCTGGCGAGACGCGACACCTCGAGACCGAGTACGATGCCGACATGGCCAAGCGCGACATCCGCGGTCAGGCGCGCAAATCCTGAGCGAACGGTGGTACCTGACGCGGAGAGACCAAGATCTTCATCGATGACAACAACACGGTCGTCCGACCAACCGAGCTCACGAGCTCTGATGACCAATGCATACTGCCGATCAGTCGATTCGCGGTTATTGTCGACCTGGTTCGGGCTGGATTGGCGCGGATACACGATTGCATGTCGCGCGAGATGACTCGCGGTTATCTTGCTGTGCTCACTCATTGTTGGCGTCCTGTGGTTGACCGGCGATGAGCGTCTTGGCGATGAGACGCGCGAGGATCGCCAGCGCTACTGCCTGTGAGGTCTCGTCTATGTCGTCCCAAGCGGTCGGTGTGTGCGATGGCTCCGACATCTCCGGCCGTTGCGTAAGATGTTTGAAGAGCGCAAGTGTCATTTGCATGGTTGAGCTCCGCTGGCACGACTCGTTCGCCGAGTCGGCACTGCACAGCGTCGAGGATCTTGCGAAGGTGGAGCAAATCGTGAAGCCGAGCGACTCGATCCGTTGCTTCACTGTGGTCGGAGGAGGAGCGAGCCTTGCTGCCTTGTGCTTCCCAGTCCGTCCACGCCGCCGGAATGTGCGAGCGGCTGCCGTCCGGTAATATCACGATGATGTATGAGATACCTCGGCGGTCAAGATGGCCAATTGCCGCCAGGCTCTTTCCGTTGAAAGCGTGACCTTTGCGGGTAACAGTCACCTTCCGCGCGGTATGATGGTGATGGGTATTCTGTGGCGGAATCCTTCGACTCGATTCCACACACCCACCTTCGGGCCTTTCTCGACCAACGAGTCACAGATGGCGTCATCCGACGGATGATCGATAAATGGCTGAAAGCAGGGGCTGTCGAAGATGGCCTCCTGCACCGCACGACCGAGGGCACTCCCCAAGGTGGTGTGGTCTCGCCCTGCCTTTCGAACATCTTCCTGCACTACGTGCT
>JASHVB010000324.1 GCA_030039695.1 Acetobacteraceae bacterium | reverse complement strand
GACGGTGGTGAGAGCCGCCGGGGTAGCGCCAGTGAGACGCGAACCTGTCTCCGCTCTGAGACGAAAGCGAGGCCCTGTCGCGCGTGACGGGGGCGAGGCCGCTGCCTCGCCTAGCCACGACGAGCCACCTCCGAATGTTGATATGGCGTTTGAAAATGCCTCATGTCAGTAGTCACGAAATAAAGCCCGTCACCTTGCCGCAGCGATCCGCCGCGGTCACCGGCTTGCCAGTCAACGCGTCGGCCATGCTGAACGCCAGACGCCGCAGGTTGCGGGAGATCTCCGACCCGTGCCACGGCCCCTTTTCGTCGCAGCCCGAGACGACCACGGTTGGTGCGCCAGCGCCCAGCATCGGCGCCTCACGTGGCAGAATTCTCGCGGAACCACTCGCACCCAGGCGCGCTGTGCAGCGGGCAACCTCGCGCCGATAGACGGCAGGCGGATGTTGCGGATCTTAAGGAATCCCAGGATCGCCGCACCCGGCGCTCAACTCCGCGGCGGCGGCTTGTCCAGGCCAGCGGGCGAGAGCGTGAACACCTCAACGCCCGTCTCAGTCACGCCCACCATGTGCTCGAACTGCGCCGAGAGGCTGCGGTCACGAGTCACCGCAGTCCAGCCGTCGTCAAGCACCTTCACCTCGGGCCGACCGGCATTCACCATCGGCTCAATGGTGAAGAACATACCGGGCTGCAGCGTCGGGCCTTCGCCCGGGCGGCCGAAATGCAGCACGTTCGGCGGCTCGTGGAAGCGCCGGCCGATGCCGTGGCCACAGAAGTCGCGCACCACCGAGTAACGGTGGCCCTCGACGAAGGTCTGGATGGCGTAGCCCACATCGCCCAGGGTCGCCCCGGGCTTCACCGCGCGCACGCCGCGCAGCAGCGCCTCATAGGTCACGTCGATCAGATTGCGGGCGCGGGTGGAGGGCGTACCGGCGATGTACATACGCGACGAGTCACCATGCCATCCGTCCAGGATCACCGTCACGTCGATGTTCAGCACGTCGCCGTTCTCGAGCTTCCGCTCGCCGGGGATGCCGTGGCAGACCACGTGGTTGATCGAGGTGCAGATCGACTTGGGATAACCGCGGTAGTTCAGCGGCGCGGGGATCGCGCCGTGGGCAACGATGAACTCGTGACAGAGGCGGTCCAGCGTCCCTGTGGTGACGCCGGGGCGGACCTGGGCGGCGATCATGTCCAGGGTCTCGGCCGCCAGCCGCCCGGCCACCCGCATGCCGGCAAAGTCCTCCGGCCTGTAAATGGTTATGCGCCGCGCGTCGGCTCCGCCGTCCATCTGGTCCTGTGCTCCGTCCTGCCGGCGGTCCCCCCGTCGACGGGATCCAAGATGCGCAACGTGGGCGCCGGGTGCAAGGTGTGCATATCTCTCCCGCGCAACGAGAGGGGTCGAAGGGGCGCGAGGGTGCCGTCAATCGCACATTGCTGACTTCGGCACCGCACCGCCGCTTCGTGGCGACCTCTCGCGCGCGCAGCGCAGGAGAGGTTATTCGGCCGCCGCCTTGGTCACACCTCCGACCGCGCCGGACGCTTTGATCTCCGCCACCTTCACTTCGTCGAACTTCAGCACCTGCCGCAGGATTTCATCGGTGTGCTCACCGAGCAGCGGCGAACGCTTCACCTCCGATGCGCTGTCCGACAGCTTGATAGGATTCCCGACCGAGAGGTACTTGCCGCGCGTCGGGTGATCCACCTCCACCACCGTGCCGGTCGATCGCAGCGATTGCTCCTCGGCCAACTCCTTCATCGACAGAATCGGCCCGCACGGAACGTCGTATTTGTTGAGGATGTCCATGGCCTCGAGCTTCGTCTTGGTCATGGTCCATTGCTCGATCGCGTCAAAGATCTCCTTCAGCCGTGGCAACCGCGCCTTCGGCGTCGCGTAATCCGGATCGGTCTTCCACCCCGGCTTGCCGATCACATCGCAGATCGCCTCCCACACCGGCGCCTGGGTGATGAAGTAGATATAGGCGTTGGGATCCGTCTCCCACCCTTTGCACTTCAGAATCCACCCCGGTTGCCCACCGCCCGACGCATTGCCTGACCGAGGCACCGCCTCACTGAAATGTCCATGCGGATACTGCGGATATTCGGTGAGCGGCCCATGTGCGAGCCGCTGCTGGTCGCGCAGCTTGACGCGGCATAGATTCAGCACGCCGTCCTGCATTGCCACCGTCACGCGCTGGCCCCGCCCCGTTGTGTTGCGCTGGAACAGGGCAGTGACGATGCCCAGGGCGAGGTGCAACCCGGTGCCGGAGTCGCCGATCTGCGCGCCGGTCACCAGGGGCGGACCGTCGTCGAACCCGGTGGTCGATGCCGCGCCACCGGCGCACTGCGCGACGTTCTCATACACCTTGCAGTCCGCGTACGGTCCCGGCCCGAAGCCCTTGATCGATGCCAGAACCATCCGCGGGTTCAGCGACTGGATGCGCTCCCACGTGAACCCCATACGATCCAGCGCGCCAGGCGCGAAATTCTCCACCATCACGTCACAGGTCTTCACCAGCGCTTCCAGCACCTCTTTGCCCTTGGGATTACGGCCATCGATGGTGATCGAGCGCTTGTTGTGGTTCAGCATGGTGAAATACAGGCTGTCCACATTCGGGATGTCCTGCAGTTGCCCGCGCGTGATGTCGCCCACGCCGGGCCGCTCCACCTTCATCACATCCGCGCCGAACCAGGCAAGCAACTGCGTGCAAGTTGGCCCCGACTGCACGTGCGTGAAGTCGAGAATCTTAACGCCATCGAGTGCTTTCGCCATGTTACGCTCCTGCCTGCTTCGTCAGCGCGCTCTTGGGATTGAGGTTGCCGATATTGCCGCTCTCGCTGCCCGCCGCCGGATCAATCACCGCGTTGATCAGCGTGGGCTTGCCAGAATTCATTGCCGTATCCACTGCGCGTTTGAGCTCGTCCGGCGTGGTCGCATTCACGCCGACCCCGCCGAATCCTTCGATCATCCTGTCGTAGCGGGAGCCTTTCACAAACGCCGTCGTGGCAGGATCGCTGCCGCCGCCCGGGTTCACGCCGTCGCCGCGATAGATGCCGTCATTATTGAACACGACGACGCAGACCGGGAGACTGTATCGGCAGATCGTTTCTATCTCCATGCCAGAGAACCCGAACGCGCTGTCGCCCTCTATCGCAAGCACCGGCTTGCCGGTCTCGATCGCCGCGGCGACGGCAAAGCCCATGCCGATGCCCATCACGCCCCAAGTGCCGACATCCAAACGCTTGCGCGGTTGGTACATGTCGATGACGCCGCGGGCCTGGTCGAGGGTGTTGGCGCCCTCGTTGACCAGGATCGCATCCGGGCGCTCCTTGATCACGTCGCGCAGGACGCGCAGCGCGGTATGGTAGTCCATTGGCAA
>JASHVB010000323.1 GCA_030039695.1 Acetobacteraceae bacterium | reverse complement strand
GCGCGCTCGCGCCGGCGGTCGAGCAACTGCGGACGCGTCTTCCGGCGTCGTATCAGATCGATGTGGGCGGCACCGTCGAGGAGAGCGCGACGTCACAGGCCTCAGTGTTCGCGGTCGTCCCGGTAATGGTGTTCCTGATCCTCACCTTGCTGATGGCCCAGTTGCAAAGCTTCAACCGCCTTTTCCTGGTGCTGAGTGTCGTTCCATTGGGCCTGATCGGCGTCATCGGCGCTCTGCTCGCATTTCGGCAGCCGCTGGGCTTTGTTGCCATGCTCGGTATTCTGGCCCTGATCGGCATGATCGCCCGCAACGCCGTCATATTGATCGAACAGATCGAGAGCGAACGGAGCGAAGGCAGACTGCCCTGGGATGCGGTCGTCGAGGCGAGCTTGTCGCGTTTTCGTCCGATCATGCTGACGGCGATCTCGACCGTACTGGGCTTGATCCCGATCGCCATTACTATCTTCTGGGGACCGATGGCAGTTGCGATCATGGGCGGTCTGCTCGTCGGGACGTTGTTGACACTCGTTTTTCTTCCGGCCCTATACGTCGCTTGGTTTCGCATCAGAGAGCCGAGCATACAAGCCGAGACGCCGGCGCTCGTGCAGCACGGTCGATTGGGAGGTACGGACTGATCCTGATCGATATCCCGCTGGGAGGCCACAGGTGAACATTCGGGCGAATCAGGCAGATTTTGCGGTCGCACGGGCGGCAGTTGTGCGATGGGTCGGCCTGCTTGTGGTATGGATCGTGATAGCCGGCGTCAGACTGTCCGATGTTCCGGCGGCAATTGTCGCGGCCGCGGCAGCGACATGGGTCAGTTCTATGCTGAACGGGCCTGGGGCACGGCGGATCAGGTTGGCGTCGCTTATGCGTCTTGGCCTGCACTTGTTGGTCAATTCCCTGTTCGCTGGTGCCGATGTCGCGCGTCGCGCACTCGATCCGCGGCTGCCGCTCAATCCCGGCCTGATCCATTATCCCGCAGCTTCTCCAGCCGGGCCGCCCCGAGCCCTCCTCAGTACGATCGCGTGTTTGGTGCCAGGGACATTAGCTATAGGTCCGACAGTGGACGGCACGCTACTTGTACATTGCCTTGACGTCGCACAGCCGGTGGGAGCAGAATTAGCCTCGGACGAAGCGTTATTACTCAGAGCACTGAGCGGAGCGCAAGCTGGTGCATGAATTTCTGATGCTCTGCGCGCTGTTCGTACTCGCTGACGTCGCGGTGGGGTTGCTCCGATTGCTCTATGGGCCGACCGACGCGGACCGAATGATGTCGGCTCAACTGCTCGGAACAGGTGGTATCGCTGTCCTTCTGCTGCTCGGTGCGGCCGATGGAGCGCCGGCGGCGGTCGACGTGGCACTGACGCTTGCACTGCTTGCAGCGTTCGCCTCCGCGGCATTCGTAACCGCGGCGGCCGAGCCGGACGACACGACCCCGAGTGGCGAAACCGAGCCATGAACCTCGCACGCGAGATCCTGACTATCTGTGCCGTGCTTGGCGGCGCCTTCTTTTTTCTCGCCGGTACAGTCGGATTGTTGCGCTTTCCCGACAGCCTGACGCGCCTGCATGCGCTCACCAAGGCCGATAATCTTGGTCTGGGACTTGTCCTGCTTGGTCTGGCAGTGGACGCTGACAGCGTCGCTTTTGGTCTAAAGCTCATCGCGGTGTGGCTGCTTGCGCTGCTGGCCAGTGCCACGGTTTCGCAGCTTATCGCGCGAGCGATCTCCTCCACCATGCCGCCACCCCGACGATGAGTACCGCGTTCGACCTTCTGCTTGCCGCACTGGTTGTGGCTGTTGCCATCTGGATAATCGGCGCGCGTGATAGCTTCGCATCCGTTGTTGGGATCGTCGCCTATGGCGTGCTCCTCGCCCTGGTCTGGGTGCGCATCGTCGCGCCCGACGTGGCACTGACCGAGGCAGCAATCGGCAGCGGCCTCACTGGGGCTTTGCTGCTTCCGGCGGCGACCCGGATTGAGCGTGCGGGACGATCCGCCGCGACCCCTGACGCTGGCCCACTATTGCGCGCCTGCGCCATGGGGTTGTGTGTCGTCGTCACGGCGGTGCTCGCCATGGGCGTCCTGATCCTGCCCTACTCTGCTCCAACGCTTGCTCCCCGGGTCGCAGCTTCATTGCCTGCGACCGGACTCAAGAATCCAGTTACCGCCGTCCTCATCGCCTACCGCGCGGTCGACACACTGCTCGAAGTCGTTGTGTTGGTTCTCGCGACCGCTGGGGTGTGGTCGCTGACACTGGATCGACTCTGGGGTGGCGTGCCAGGGCCAAGAGCCAGCTTCGACCCAGGCGGTCCATTGACACTCCTCGCCCGGTGCTTAGTGCCGCTCGGGATCGTCATTGCTCTTTACATCTTCTGGGTGGGTAGTCGGGCCCCGGGAGGCGAGTTTCAGGCCAGTGCAATTCTCGCGGCAATATGGACGCTTGCGATGACAGCGGGGCTTCTGGATGCACCGCCGACTGGCCGACGGTGGTTGCGTGCGCTCCTTGTGCTTGGGCCAATCGTCTTCCTGGTCATAGGCTTCTCTGGTTTTGCGCTGGCCGGCGGTTTTCTGGCTTATCCAAAGGAATTCGCCAAACCGATCATCATCACAATCGAAGTAGTACTGATGTTGTCGATCGCTGTGATGCTTGGCTTGCTCATCGCCGGCCCACCGCGGTGGCGCCAGCGGCGATGAACGGTGCCTTACTGTTTGGATTGTGTGCCGCCATTTTGGTTGGGCTTGGCCTGTATGGTCTGATCGTCGATCCGCAGCCGTTGCGCAAGTTGCTTGCGTTCAACCTGCTGAGTGGCGGTGTGTTCCTCTTGTTCGGCATCATCGCGCGCCGGGGAGCAGCTGCCGGGTTCGGAGGAGACCCGGTCCCGCAGGCGATGGTGATCACCGGTATTGTCGTAGCGTTCGCCGCCACCGCGCTTGCGATCGCGATCATGCTGCGCCTGTTGCAGGCGACCGGCGAGGCCAGCTTGCCAGATGTCGTCTCCACCTCGGACACGCACGGCGATTCTGAGCAATGCCCAGTTCAGCGATCCTGACCGACCTGCCGACGAGCGGAGGGTATTTGCTTGTGCTGGCAATCATGCTGCCGGCCGGTTGCATGCTCTTGGCGCTGTTGTTTGGCGGTCGCCATGCTGAGCGCATCGCCATGATGATGCTACCGGTAGGCGTTGGTATCGCATTGGCAATCACAATGCTTATCGGCCGGACCGGAAGTCCGCTCGTGTATTTTCTGGGTGGTTGGGTGCCTCCGCTGGGCGTCGGGTTGCGAGCCGATGGATTGTCCGCGGTGATGCTGACAACGACGGCGTTGCTGATGTGTAGCATTGGCCTGTTTGCTCTCGCTGATTTTCGGACGCCAGCGGCAACGCCAGAGGCACGGACGCCGGTGACATTCTGGGTGTTGCTGCTAGGGCTCTGGGGGGCACTGAACGCGGTGTTCCTCGGCCGCGACCTTTTCAACTTGTATGTCGCCCTTGAATTACTAACATTCGGAGCCGTGCCCCTGGTTTGTCTGGACGGGCGGGCGGAAACACTGACCGCGGCCCTGCGTTATTTGCTGTTCGCGTTGCTCGGCTCCGTCCTCTATCTGCTTGGCGTAGGACTGCTCTATGGCGCATATGGTACGCTGGATATTCTGCAACTTGCAAGCCGGATACACGACGAGCACATTGCCACGATCGCAGCAGCATTGATGACCGTTGGACTGCTCGCAAAGGTCGCGTTGTTCCCGTTGCATATTTGGTTGCCACCGGCTCATGCCGGGGCACCGGCGCCCGCAAGTGCAATACTCTCATCGCTTGTGGTAAAGGCTCCATTTTTTCTGATTGTCCGGCTTTGGTTCGACGCGATGCCGGGTCTCCTGAACCAGGTTGCGGCCCCTTTCCTTGCTGCATTGGGCGCCGCAGCCGTGCTGTTCGGCGGCGTGTTGGCATTGAGGCAGGCGCGCCTGAAACTGCTCATCGCGTACTCGACCGTGGCGCAAATGGGCTACCTGTTTCTGATGTTTCCGCTCGTGGGTGTCGCCGGATTTGGTCATGCGAGCAGCGTGGCAGCGTGGACCGGTGGCGCCCTGCAGGCGATTTCGCACGCCTTTGCCAAGGCGGCAATGTTCACCGGAGCAGGACTGGTCAGCCAGGCGCTGGGTCATGATCGGATTGCTGGCTTGCGTGGGATCGGGCGCGCACTTCCGATGACAACATTTGCCCTCGGTTTTGCCTCGTTGTCGCTCATAGGGCTACCACCAAGCGGTGGATTTCTCGCCAAGTGGTTGCTGGTGATCGCGTCCGTCAGGACGGACCAATGGTGGTGGGCGGTTGTGATGCTGGCCGGTGGACTACTCGCCGGCGGCTATATCTTTCGCGTGCTGGCCCCGATCATGTCTGGTGGAGGCGAGCCATTGATACTGCTGCAGGCTGTGCCGAAACGGCGGGAAGCGATTGTCCTGGTGCTTGCTATTTGCTCGGTACTGCTCGGTGTCAT
>JASHVB010000322.1 GCA_030039695.1 Acetobacteraceae bacterium | reverse complement strand
CGCGGTTGCGTCGCATCCTCGCGCCCTGCGTCACTTCGTCTAGCAGTCGCGTGGATAGCCCAAGCACGCTCGCTGCGACCGGGCGGCGTTCCTCTTCGTAGGTATCGAGGAGCTTGTCCGGCGCTCCACCCAGCACGGCGGCAAGCTTCCAACCGAGGTTGTAGCTGTCCTGCACACTCGTGTTGAGGCCCTGACCGCCGGTCGGTGGATGGATATGTGCGGCGTCGCCGGCCAAGAACACGCGACCGACCCGGTAGCGGTCGGCAAGTCGTGCATTCATCGAGTAGACTGACGCCCAGGCGACCGAATGGATGGTGATGTTCTTGCCAGTGCGTTCGGCAACCAGACGCGCGAGTCCTGCGGCGGTAACATCGACATTGCCCGCGAACGGTGCCGCCGCCTGAATTTGAAAAAGCTCGGTGCCGGCAAGCGGGCAAAGGGATACCTGTGCCGCGCCGGAGCCGAACCGATGCCACACATCCCGGCTCATGCCATCGAGTTCGACATCGGCCACAATGGCCCGCACGCCCAGCGTCTCGCCGGGAAAATCGATGCCAAGCGCGTGTCGTACAAAGCTTCGGCCACCGTCGGCGCCGACCAGGTAGCGCGCACGCACGACCTCGCTTCCGATCTGCGCGGTGACCCGTTCTGCATCTTGTGTCAGCCCGGCGATCTCCCGACCAAACTCCGGCTGGTGACTGAGTTCGGCAAGCCGCTCCCGCATCACAGCTTCGTTGAGGAATTGCGGAACCATGAGCGGCACACCATACGGTTCTGCCGGTGATGCTCCCGGCGCATCGCTGAGCGCCGCGTCCTCAAAACTGCCGTCCGGCTTGTATTGACGGATTGGCGGATACACGCCCCCGGTCTCAAATAGACGGTCGAGGATGCCGTAATCCTCGAACACCTCCTGGCTGCGTGGCTGAATCCCCTTCCCTCGTGATCCCCGGAATGGGGTCTCGGCCCTCTCGATCAGTCGGAAACTGACGCCGCGCCTAGCCAGATCGATCGCCAGCGCCAGACCTGCTGCCCCCGCCCCGCAAATCAGCACATCAGTGGTCGATCCTTGCATTCGGTCGCGCTCCTGATATACGTGTATCATGCACATATGAGCAGCCAAGCGGCCGGTCAAGGAGAAAGGTGCAAAATACACGTAATCGTGCCGTGCTGCGCGCACTGCATGAGGCGCTGATCGATGTGGTCGGGTTTATCAACCGGCCGCAGAATGACGTTATTCTGCTGCGCGAAGCCGGCGTATCGTTAGACCGCGCGCTATTTCCCCTGCTGGTGCTGACCCAGCGCCGCGGGCCGCTTGCGGTGGGCGAGCTCGCCGACTGGGTCGGACGCGACTACACCACAGTCAGCCGGCAGGTGGCCAAGCTGGAAAATCTGGGCCTTGTCGTGCGTGGGACAGCCAAGACCGACCGTCGTGTGACGGAAGTGGCGGCGACCGACAAGGGCCAGGCGATGTCGGCGATATTGGACGCGGCGCGCGAACGCCTGGCGGGAAAAGCACTTGCCGGCTGGAGCAAGGACGATTTGAAGGAGCTGGCGCGATTGCTACGCCGATTGGCGGACAATTTACAACGGAGCGCGAAGGTAACGTCCGAATAGGAGGGAACCGGACAGTCAGCTTGCATACCAAATGGGTCTGGAGCGGACGACTAATGTTGTGGTATCAATCTGCATGGATCGGCAACTCGTCATAATCTGTCTCCTCACGGCGGGCATCAATCTTATTGGAACGCTCGCATATGCGGCACGCATAGCAGGTGTCCGGACTGGCCGCATTGCCATGAGTTTTGCACTTTTCAATATGCTCGTGCTCGTCAGCCGTATGTCAAATAGCTTCCTCGGCCCGTTTCTAGCGAAGCGAATTGAAAACCGCCTTGCAGTGGGGAATGGGGCAGCACTAGCGGGGGATTTCCGCCTTGTGCTAGCGAGTGCGACAATAGCCGTCCTTTTGGGAATTTTATTTGTTCCCACCGGGCAAAGATTGTTCGTGCGAGCAATCGTCTATTTTCAACGCCACCGTTCGACGGTAGGTTTGATTTTCAGAGTCGCAACCCCCGCCGGCGTCAATGCAATCTGCCAGTCTGTAGCCATTCCCCGCGTTACTCATCTTCGCGATCTCACTCGTCAACGCGGCGTTGCCTGGGGAGTTCTAATAGCCAACGTGCTTGCCCAGGCCCTAATTACGGTTGGCGTTCTTGCTTCGCTTTATGCAGGATATTTGAATCCAGAGTTCCGAGTAACGGCGTCCCAACTTTCGGCAGTTATCAATGGGCTTGCCACAATCCTGCTGTTCGCATTAATCGATCCGCAATTGTCGATCATGACGGACGATGTTGTTGAGGGGCGCATTGATGCCGCACTTTTTCGCCGAACAATCGTGTGGATTTCCATAAGTCGTCTGATTGGGACGGGATTGACACAATTGATTTTCCTTCCCGCGGCTTCCTGTGTGGCATGGATAGCGAATTACGTGTGAACGACAGGCTGCAGCCTGATGATGCGTAGCGTGCCCCTGCCTGAGGGTGAAGGAGCGTCTTGCGTCAGGCCTAGGGTCCAAAAACTCAATAGTAGGTCCGCTTCCCGACAGTGTGATCAGCAGCGCCAATGGCTTGGTTGGGTCGCTCCCGGCTGTAGCTGCTGCGAGCAGACTACCGCCGCTGCGGGTGGTTTTCCGAAGCTCCGCCTCCGGCGGCGGATCGGCTGAGATTGGACCTTGGGATCGAAACGCTGCGCCACATTAGCCGTTGAACACCGTGACCCGGGTTGGGGTTTTGAAATATGCGGCGTGATCTGCGTCGGGACACGCCGACAGTACCTTTGGTAAATTGGGTGCCACCGATTGCACTTTCGTATGTCTCGGCTGCGCAGCATCCAGGTAGTTCCGATCGTTGAGAAACACCTTCAGATTACAGCTGTAACGGCAGCCGCTGAGAGTGACATCCAACAGTAACACGGCCGTTTTAGTCAGTGGCGTCTGCCGCTCACATCTTTGGGAGAACCCGATGGCGAATATAACCGGAGGATGTTTGTGTGGGCGTGTCCGTTACACGATCAACGGCGAGCCCGCACTTAGCGGCCTCTGCCATTGCCGTAGTTGTCAGCGCTATACCGGCTCGGCTTTTGAGCCCGTGATGGCCTTCCCAATTGCAACAGTCAGTATTCAAGGCGAGCTCTTGACGTATGAGGATAAGGGCGACTCCGGCAAACCCGTCTACCGCCGCTTTTGTCCGAACTGCGGATCGGGAATTGTAGCGGAGGCGGAGGCGCTGCCGGGACTTGCGATAGTCTTGGTAGGTGGATTAGACGAACCGTCCGTCTTTGCGCCAACGGTGGAAATTTATTGCAGTAGCGCACAGCCTTGGGTTCGCGCGGGCGGTGAGCGCAAGCAATTTCAAAAGATGCCGGATTAGATCACCAGACACTTACTCCTAGGGCCGCGCTGGGTCGTAGGTGGACGGAACATCGAAGCGTTAGCCGACGCCGAGCGCTTGTCGCGCAAATTAAGATTAACGCAGCGAGACGGATCGCCACGCGACAGACACACGCAGGAAACACAATAGCGCGCGTTCACCTGCTGGGTATATTAGCACCCTGTAAACGTCTCATCCCGTCGGGAAGGTGCATCCACCTGTGCTTCGATTCTTCGAAGATAGACACCGATGGTTGGGGGAAGTCAGGATCAGCAAACGCTCCGACCGCAACGAGATACCAATTCGGACGGACATCAGCGTCCCAATACAAGGATGTTCCACAGATGGGGCAGAAATGAAATCGAACCTTACGACCTTCCTGCCCGTCTCTCTCGAAGACCTTGCTGGCGCCTTCGATCCTCACCTGTGTTTTCGCAAAAGCAGCCCCATTACCTGCTAGTGCCCCAGTCCTACGCTGGCAAGCCTTGCAGTGGCACATGTTGACCAATAGCGGATCGCCGGCTGTTGTCGCACGCAATGCGCCACAGTGGCATTGAGCAAGTCTTTCCATCGCCTCCCCCTGTACTCGATCGGCACACCCAACTTGGGGGCATACCTGCAGAGGCGGTGGTGTCAACACCCTCCCGACCAGCTTCTCGGTCCGAACCAAGGCAAAACTCAAGACTGTCGCTGCGCACCGTCCGACGGCTTACGATGTGGCCGCCCAAGTCTCGCCCGCAGCGAGCCGCAGTAACACTGAGCACGTCTTTCCATTTCCTCCTCTCCGCTCGACCGGCACAATCCAACTCAGCTTGCATACCGGCGAAGATCCCCACTCTACAGGGCGGCTGCGGCTATTTCGCGCTACGCGGCGAGACCAACGTCCTCAACGTTCCACGCGGTGTAAAATCCCTTGCGGCTATCCACTGTGGGTCTCAGGACTTCGGGCGAAAAGGACATTGACATCAACAGCCACCACGAGCAGCACGCGGCCGACATCAAGGGTCGAACGGACGCTATGGCGAGCGCTGGGGCCCATCGGGATGACTGCGCGTGCCAACGCTGGGTCGAGAACCATCCGGCGATGAAACTGTGTCGCAAATTAACGAATCGCTTAATTCTCTGAAATAATTGCGAACATCTGGGACGAAGTGATGGTACAGCAGCAGCCAGTCCCCATGCCGCGACGCCTGATGATGCCCGACGCCGGTGGTGAGGCAGCCCGATGCCTGGCTTCACTCCACGCCGGTCAGTAGTCGAGCCGCAGCATCAACGCGGCATTCTTTCCGGGCGTGTAGGGCGGTACGAGGTGGTCGATCCCGACATCGGGCGGTGAGACTAGCATCGACTTGGCACGGGTGAGCATCTCGAAGCCGTATTTCCCATAGTAACGACCCATGCCAGCCGGCCCGACGCCGCCGAACGGCATCGACTCCACGAACAGATGGATGTTCACCTGGTTGACTGCGCCGCCACCGAACAACAGTCTGCCGATGAAGCGGTCGATCGTCTTTTGGTCACCGCTGAAAATGAACACGGCCAGTGATGCGGGATTGCGGCAATCCGGCCAAAGGCCTCGTCTAGAGACCCGTAGGTCAGGATCGGCAGAACCCGCCGGAAGCCTTCGTCCTCCATGATTGGGTCATCCCACGAAACCGGATAGACGATCGTCGGGTCGAGGTAGTGGGCATCGCGATCCGACTGGCCGCCGCGAATCACCTTCGCCATGTCGATCAGCCCCGCCAGGACACACTCTGCATTGGTTTTTGACTTGCCGGCACGGCCCTCCATCCAGGGTCCACGACCATGCCTGCGCGCCGCTAAGCCAAGCGTCTCTCTCGGATGGTGGTCACTATCCAGATCGTCGCGGTCCACCCGGAATTGAAGTGTGGCGTGAACGCTGACGGAACCTGTGCGTAGCGGTCGGGCTCGCGGCCGCTGCACCGAGTGGGAGCGCGAGTACCCGCATGGCATATGCCTCGCGTCGCCCAGGCGTGTGCGAGTGGTAGTCGCCGATCGCGGTCACAGCGTCGCCGTGGGCCTCGTTAAGGTAGATGCGCAGGATCGCACCCGCGACCGCTATGTTGAAGCAGTTCTGCCGGATAAGTGCGACCCGTAGCCGACTCTGCGGCACGCCCGTGCGGCGCGCGAGTTCTGGCAGCCAAGCGGAGTTGACCTGCATGACACCTAGGTCGTCGGTGCCGTTGCGATTGTGACCGATGCTGCCGGCATGACCACCCTCGATGTGCTGGATTGCAGGAAGCGCGTGCGGCGGCAGGCGATAGAACGCCGACACAACCGCCATGCAGGCGAGTAAGGACGCCGGCGTCATCAGTACCCGGCCGGCCAGCGCGGCCAGGGCACAACGTAGTACCAGGGCGCGACGTAGTATACGTAGTAGGGATAAGGATATTCGTATCGATATCCATAGAAACCGGGCGAATAGCGAAAGCCATAGCCGGGGAAAGGGGGCGCGCCCGCATATGCGAATAGCGGGCGGGGATAACGCGGAACGAACCGTGGCAGATAGGGCGAGCGCGGGTAGAACGGCGCGCTGGCTACACGGACCGCACGGAGGCGCCTCACTGTGTGCAGCCCGGCCTGCGCCAGGACCGGGGTTCGTCGCGTTGGGTGAGTGCGCGTGGGCGCCACCCGGATGTCTGCAAATTTCGCAGTTCGCCCGACCCGGGCCGCGCGCGTCATCTTGCGGTGCTGAGGGGCCGGCTCCGGGGCGAGAAAGCGCAGCACGCCGTAAAATGGGGTGCTCTGCGCGGTTGCGAGGCTGGCGTGGTCTGCGCAAGCCGCGGAAGTCCACGCAACCGCGCAAGCGCTCACGAGCAACCAGACGCACAAGGTCCACATAACCCTGGTCATTATCGCCTTGCGTTGCATGGGCCCGAGGATATACGGCTCGCTGGGCCGTTGTCTTCCTGTATCCGCCGCCTCGGCGCCGAAACGCCGTATCCCTTCCAATGGAAGGAGCCCAAAGTTTCGCTCGCGACGACGGCTATTGGAACGTTACGCTGGACCTAGGCGGCGGCGCGAACATCCGCCACAGCATTCGTCGGCTGAGATCGGCTGAGCCGGAGTTACAGCGACAGGTGACGGCAATCGCGCGGTCGAATCGCGATCCGGCGGCAACCACGGCGACGCGCTCCATCAGATCGATCGCGAATCGTACGTTGAGACTCAAGACCAGACCTTGTGGACAAATGTTCGACCGACCCTCTCGGTCGTTACGCCTCGCTGCGGGTGTGAGTGGGGCAACCTTCGCGGGTGGAGGGCGCGTGGCGTTGTGTTCTCGCATCCGCCAGGTAGGCGAACTGGCGCTACGGCGCCAAGTTGCTCAATCCGGGCGGCGATCCGACCCGCGCTTGAGAGGTGTGCTGGATAAAGGAGGGCTAAGGGTGGCGTCCGGTTGACGCCCCAGGCCGAATCCTGCCAGCAAGCGCCCTCGTGTCCTACCGGCAAAAGCACCTCCTCGCGATCGAGGGCCTCCACCCGCCCGAGATCGGGCACCTGCTCGATCTCGCCGAGAGCTACGTGTTGCTTAATCGCAGCGGCAAGACCCAGCGCGACGTCCTGCGCGGCCAGACCTTGATCAATCTGTTCTTCGAGGACTCCACGCGGACCCGTACCAGCTTCGAGCTCGCTGGCAAGCGGCTCGGCGCCGACGTCATCAACATGTCGGTCTCCACATCCTCGGTGAACAAGGGCGAGACCCTGCTGGATACGGCCGCGACTCTGAACGCCATGCATTGCGATCTGCTGGTGGTGCGGCACGACCAGTCCGGCGCGCCGAACCTGCTGGCGCAAAAAGTCGACGCTGCAGTAATCAATGCCGGCGACGGCACGCACGAGCACCCGACGCAGGCATTGCTCGACGCGCTGACTATCCGCCGTCGAAAGGGCCGCCTAGAGGGGCTTGTCGTGGCGATTTGTGGCGACGTACTGCATTCGCGCGTTGCACGCTCCAACATCCATCTGCTGACGACGATGGGCAGCCGCGTGCGCGTCATCGGCCCGCCGACGCTAATCCCGTCTGACGCACCGCGCCTTGGCGTGGAGGTGTTCCACGAGATGCAGACCGGCCTCGCCGGCGCTGACATCGTCATGGCGCTCCGCCTGCAGCGCGAGCGCATGGAGCGAGGTCTCGTGCCGAGCACGCGCGAGTTCTTTCGCTTCTTCGGTCTGGATACAGAGAAGCTGGCGTTCGCCAAGCCCGACGCTTTGGTCATGCACCCCGGCCCGATGAACCGCGGCGTGGAGATCGACAGCGCCGTCGCCGACGACGCCCAGCGCAGCCTGATTCGCGAACAAGTCGAAATGGGCGTCGCGGTGCGCATGGCGGTCCTTGACACGCTCGCCCGTCGGCACGGACGCAATGACTAGCGCTGCAGAGCGGGGGAACCGGCCGCGCCATTGCGCCCAACGTCATGGCCGACCTTGCGCCAGACATCCACACCTTTTGTGCCCGCACAAAGAATTGGCGCGCATCGCTGGCACACGCCGGACGATGATGGGGGGAGAACAGGTGCGCCATGCCTGACACCCTGTTCGCCTCTGTCCGCCTCCTGGACCCCTCCTCCAACCTGGACACTGTCGGTGACCTGCTGATCCGCGACGGTCGCATCGCCGACCTCGGCTCCGGCCTCGGCCGCCCGGATGGTGCCGTCGTGATCTGCGAAGAGGGCGCGATCCTCTGCCCCGGCCTGGTGGACATGCGCGCGGCCCTCGGAGAGCCCGGCTACGAGTACCGTGAGACCATTACCTCCGCCGCCGAGGCCGCCGCGGCGGGAGGTATCACCACGCTCGCCGCCCTCCCTGACACCGCGCCGGCGATCGACGATCCCGCCCTGGTGCACCTGCTCCGCACGCGCGGCGAAGAGACCGGCAGCCTGACCATCCTGCCGTACGCCGCTGTCACCCGCGGCTGCCGCGGCGAACAGTTGGCTGAGCTCGGCCTGCTGCGGGAAGCCGGCGCGGTCGCGTTTACCGACGGCGGCCGCACGATCCACCCGGCGCGGCTGATGCGGCTCGCGCTATCCTATGCTCGCGGCTTCGGCGCACGCGTGGTGCAGCATCCGGAGGAGCCGTCGCTCGCCGGCGGCGGCGCGGCGACGGAAGGCGAGCTCGCGACGCGCCTCGGCCTGCCAGGCATTCCCGCCGCCGCCGAGGCGATCCAGGT
>JASHVB010000321.1 GCA_030039695.1 Acetobacteraceae bacterium | reverse complement strand
CCTGGCTCGCTGGTCCACAGCGGAAACCGCCGCCCGCGAAGGTCAAGATGCGACATTTGCTCGCCGCAGCCCCAGACATGCTCTCGCGGCTCCGCGCAGACGCGGAACCAGAAGCGGTTCAGGCGCGGATCGGCGTAGCGGACATGCAGATGCGCGGTCTCGGCGTCTCCGCTTAGTTGCAGTGTCAGCAGGATCGGGCCGTGATCGTCGCGGCGGAAATGCAGGGCCCGGCCATCGATCGACGCGGAGGTCAACGGTGCACGTTCGAGCAGATAGTCGGAGATCTCGAAATTGCCGCGATACATCGTCATGCTCTCTTCTCCGACCCCAGCGAAGACGCACGGCGATTCCCCGGTGTGACGCAGCAGCACCCGGCTGGCGAGCGACAGGGAGAAGCCTCCCGCGATGGCAGCGAGCTCAATCATCCCTTCACTCCGCCGGCGGCGAGGCCGGCAATGATGCGTTGCTGGAAGACGACGATCAGACCCACGACGGGTACGATGCCAACGACCAAGGCCGCGGAGATCACCGGCCAGGGGAAGGTGAACTCGCCCTGGTACAGTGTGATGCCGACCGGCAGCGTGCGCATCCGGGCGGCGGAGTTGAACGACAGCGCCAGCAGGAATTCGTCCCAGGAGTTTACGAACGCAAGCAGACCGGCGGTGAATACGCCAGGTGCGGAGAGCGGCACGACGACGCGGAACAACGCCCCGACACGGCTGCAGCCATCGATCATCGCAGCGTTCTCGAGGTCGATCGGGATGGTCTGGAAGAAGCTGATCAGCACGAGCGTGCAAATCGGCAGGCTGAGCACGGTATAGGGCAGCACCAGCGCGGTATAGGAGTTCAGCAGGTTGAGTGCGCGCATGGTCTGGAACAGTGGCACCAGAAGGGTGACGAGCGGAAATGTGGAAACGGCGATGATCACCGCGAGTGCCAGGTCGCGATGCGCAATTTGCAGCCGAGCGAGGGCGTAGGCGGCGAGGGTGGCGGTCAGCAACGTCAGGATTGCCGAGATGACAGCAACGACCAGGCTGTTGAACAGGTAGAGCGCCAGCGGCTGGTCGTGGAAGGCCCGGACATAGTTGGCGATGGTGGGTGCGTGCGGCAGCCAGGTTATGGGTGTCTGGCTGAGTTCGGCCTCGGTTTTCAATGACGTGAGGAAGATCCACACGGCGGGAAACAGGCCGTTGACGATCACCGCGAGCGCGGCGAAACGCCGCAGCGTCGCCGCCGGCAGCGCGTTCATGCGGCACGCACCTGGCGAAGATAGAGCATCGTGACCGCCATGCTGACCAGGAACAACACCACCGCGAGCGCCGCGCCGTAGCCGAGATCGAGGAAGTCGACGGTATTCTGGTGGATGTACATCGCCAGCGTGACGGTGGAGGTGCCAGGACCGCCGCGCGTCATTGTCACGGGAATATCGAAGGTCTGCAGCGCGCTGATCATCCGGAAGATCAGTGCAACCGCGATGGATGGACGCAGCAGCGGCAGAGTGACGTGCCAGAAGCGGCGCAGCGCGCCGGCGCCGTCCACTGCGGCAGCTTCATAGAGTTCGCCAGGAATGGTCTGCAGACCAGCAAGCAACACCAGCGCGACGAAGGAGGAGGTCTTCCAGGTGATGGTCAGGCAAATGGCGAAGAACGCGAGCCAGGCGGAGTTGAACCAGATGATGCGCGTGCTGATCACATGGCTAAGCAGGTCGTTCACCACCCCGTAGTCGGACTGGAAGAACCAGCCGCCGATCAGGCCGACGAAGGCGAGCGGGAGCGCCCACGGCACCAGCAGCGCGAGGCGCACCGGCCAGCGGACACGAAAAGGAAGGTCAGCGATCAGTGCGAGGGCGAGCCCCGCCAACAGGGCGGCGGGCACGGTGATGAGGGTGATCAGCAGCGTGTTGGCCAGCGAGGTCCAGAATTCCGGGTCGGTGGCGAGGGAAAGGTAGTTATCGAAGCCGATGAAGCGGGGCGGGATGCCGGCGGTCAGGTCGAGATCGAGCAAGCTCAGCCAGAGAAGACGGCAGACTGGATAGACGATAATGACTGCGAGGAGGAGGAAGGCCGGGGCGAGGAGGACGCGGGCAAGTGCTGCGTCGCTGGCGTCGCGCCAGGAACGTCCAAGCCTCCGCTGCGGAGCGCGGGAGGTCGGCGAGCGTAGCTCGCCGGGTAAGGGGCAAGCCGGTGGCACGGTGTGCGATTTACAAGACTGGGTAGTAGCCATCAGCAATATGCTGGTTCAGGCTGGCCTGATAGTCCGCCGCGGTCAGACTGTGACGAGACTGCCGGGCGCGCGGGGATGCAGTCTTCACCCACAGGGCCGCAGGAAGGTGCGTTCTGCTGCCGCAACCGCTGACGTCCATTAACTCCATGCCGAGGTTGCGGACATCGTCGTCGAACGCCTCCTGGTACTCCTCTGCAGCCAAGCCATCGCGAGCGATCCATCCGCCGACAGGAATTTCCGCTGCGATTCTGTCGAGGTAGATATTGGTGATGACGTCGCGGACGAATTTGCCGTGATTGCCGATTGGGGAGTCAGCCAGCACCACCAACTCCATATCACGTGCCACGAAGTAGGCGAGGTCCTGGTTGGTCTTGCCCGCACCGGACTGCCAGAGGCGGTTCCTGTTATAGAGCGTGCCGAGACCCGTCGATTCAACCAGGTCGATGCCGACGCTTCCGTCGAGCATGATCCGTGCGGCCGCCGCGGCGGTCCCTGTCCCCGGCGTGCTGGGCCGCCCGCCCCCGAAGCGCGCTTCATGAACTATTTCGGCCGCGTTGCCCGTGGCCAGTCTACAGTGCGCCGACTGGAGCGGAAGTTCGGATCGAACATCGCATTTGGCGGTACCGCATTATCGCGACCGGTGCATGACACGCTATCGTGCCCACAGCCACGGCCGAATGTTTTCCAGCCGCTAAAGGCCGTACGTCATCAAACTGACATTGGACAGCCGCCGCGACAACCCATTCTATTCCGGAAAACCTCGCTAAATGTCAACCAGCGCGCAATTCTGCTGGGGAACGACGCTGGAAGTATAAGGCAGACGTTGTTGAGGCAGTTTGCTCGAGGAGAGAAGGAACAACGCGCTGAATGAGCGAAATCGTTCGCGCGACCCCGGGGTGCAGAGCAGCCTATGTGGCGTTGGCGGCGATTGGACCCGGCCTTCTTGTCATGCTGGCCGACGCCGATGTTGGCAATGTTGTGACCGCTGCCAAAGCCGGTGCCGCGTTCGGGTTTCGTCTACTCCCCCTATTCGTAGGACTCGTACCGGTACTTTACATTATCCAGGAACTCACGTTGCGGGTTGGTGTTCTCACCCGTCGTGGCCCTGGCGAGCTGGTGGCCGAACGATTCGGCGGCGGCTGGAGTGTAATCGCAGCGGTCGGATTGGTTATGGCAGTGCTTGCCCCGCTGGTCACGGAGTTCACGGGTGTGGCAGGCGTCGGCGAGCTCTACGGAGTATCGCGCACGATTGGCATGCCACTGGCGGGCGCCATACTGTTGGCAATTGTAGCGACCGGCACCTACCGTCGTATAGAATTTTTGACCCTCTGGATCGGCTTGTTTCAATTTGCCTTCATTGCGGTGGCAGTGACGGCTCGTCCCGACCCCCACCGGGTGATCCACGAGATGACGGATATCCCTTTCGCCAATCATGCGTTCCTGTTTCTTGCCGCTGCGATCATTGGCGCATGCTTCAACCCGTGGATGATGTTCTATCAGCAATCCGCCGTGGTGGATAAAGGGCTCCGTCTGTGCGACCTGAAGGTTTCAAGGGTCGAAACAGCGGTCGGAGCTCTGATAGCCCAGCTGATGACGGCGGTGGTTCTGTTTGCCGTCGCCACCAGCTTCGGCCCATCGGGTTCCGACCGCGCTCTGGAGACGGTTGGCGCGATTAGCGTTGCGACAAAACCACTACTTGGCCCGACGCTCGGTCCGCTGGTATTCAGCGTTGGCGTGCTTGGCGCCTCAATGGTGGCTGCGGTTGTCTGTTCGCTGTCGCCTGCCTGGGGCATTGGCGAACTGTGCGGCTTGCGCCGCTTGCTCGAGCGCGAGCCGCGGCGGCTGCGCTGGTTCTTCGTTATCTACGTGGCAGGGGTGGTCTGTGCCGCAGCGCTGGTCCTGTTAAGCCCGAACCTGATCTGGCTCAACATTCTGGCGCAGATCGTCAATGTTTTCTTACTCCCTCTCGTAACGACTTTCTTGATCCTGCCCGCGGCGACCTGTCTACCCCACCGCCTGAGTCTGCGCGGCCGGTATCTGGGTCTGACGGTCGGCCTCACCACTATGACGTGCGGATTAGGGGTGCCGGGCGCGCTGCAGGGGATGTTCAGTGGCGACTAAGCGGAGAGTGGGGCTCCACCCTGGTTGACGGATGTTGCACACTGCACGCCCTGCGTGCCGTCACCCGCTGGTGGCAGGATCGAGGGATCGGGCTGCTCTGCCTCGGCGGGGAAGACCATCGAGTATGAAGCGGATGCACAGCGTATCTGGACGTGGTTCGACTCGCTTTATCAGGAGAAGTCGCATGAATGTTGCCAGTACAACGCTCCAAGAAGAGGTCGCCCCTGCCGACGAGCGGTCCTTGCGGTCGGCGATGAACGCGGCCGCAGAGGCCATGCGCGATGCTGCGTCGACCGCGACCGAGCATGCCGCGAGCGTGCGTGCAGCGGTCAGCAGCGCGGGCCCGAGGGCGGTGCGCTCTCTATCACGCGCGCTGTACAACAGCGCCTATATGCTCTCGTATGGCGTCGTCTATACAGCTGTATTTGTGGCGCAGTCATTGCCGCAGGAGAACGCCGTCATGCATGGCCTTCACGATGGCGGCGCGGCAGCCCGGGACGCCCTACGAGGCGGCGAATAGCTCGCTGAGTGTGTGTACGCGGAACCCGCAGGGCTTGCTCCATGGATCACGCGCCCGTCGTCGCAACGACCGACGTAACGATCGTGCTGCCGCGGCCCGGCGTCATCCGGGTGCTGAGCGCGAGCCTGTTCTCCCAGCCCGACGAAGCGCTATGCCGACACTTCCTGCGCCGAGCTTTGCTGGCACCAGAGATCGAGTCTGTCGTCCTTCAGCCGGGATCTACGCCCGCGGCAGAACTGTGTTTCAACGGGGCGCGGCATGACCATCGTCGCCTGCTGCGGCGACTCGCCGACCTCCTCAGTGGCAAAAGCGTAGACGACAACCGTCAGTTGGCTGTGGCGCCCGCGGCGACAGCGCGCGACCGGTACGGTGTTGTGCGTTACCGGCGCTATGCCGATCGTGTGACCGGCTGGCGGGTGGAACGTGAAAGGCTCGGCTCGCTCCAGTTGACCAATCCTGTACTCTACCGCAAGAGCACGCTGTGCCACGCGATTGACCGCGAATTGATGGGCATATTCGGGGTCCATCGCAACGTCAGTCTGTCGCTACAATGCCGGGTCGATATCGATTATGACCCGCGCCGTATCAACGTGGCACAGTTGATCGAGATCCTCGATGCCGCACTGGCCGGCAGCGAAGACCAGCCGCAATTGGATAAGGTCAACCGTGATCTCGCGATAGCCACGGCTTCGCTACCGATCGCCGCGCTCGCGCAGTTCGCGGTGCCGGTGCTTTTGCCGGCCGCAGGAGCGCTGTTCGTGTACACAGCGCTGCCCAGCTTCAAGCGCGCTTGGCGCGTACTCACCCGGGAACGCCGGCTGGGCGTTGATGTGCTGGATTCCGTAGTCGTCCTGGCCTGCCTGGGGACGGGTCAAATTCTACCGGGCGCCATGCTGGCGTGGTGCCTCGCATTGGGGCGCTACCTCGTGCGGCGCACTGAGGACAATTCCAAGAAGATGCTGCTTGGCGCCTTCGGCAAACAGCCACGCTTCTGCTGGCTGCTACGGGACGATCAAGAAATCGAGATTCCGGTCGATAAGCTGCTGAGGGCCGACATCGTGGTGGTCCACACGGGCGAAGTGGTCCCCGTGGACGGGATCATCGTCGATGGCCTTGCAATGATCGACCAGCAATCGCTTACCGGCGAAGCCATGCCGGCAGAGAAAGGTATTGGCGACCAAGTCTTCGCGTCCACGCTCCTCGTGGCCGGAAAGATCTGCGTGTCGGTCGAGAAGTCCGGGAGCGAGACAGCAACCGCCAAGATAGGCCAGATCCTGCAAGATACGGCAGGCTACAAGCTTGCGTCGCAGCACAGGGGCGAGCGGCTCGCCGACAAAGCGGTGGTGCCCACGTTGGCATTGGGTGGGATAGCTCTGGCAACAATGGGGCCGCAGGGGGCCGCTGCGGTACTCAATAGTGACATGGGAACCGGCATCAGAATTGCTGCGCCATTGGCGATGCTGTCAACGCTCGCACTCTGTGCCCAGCGCGGTATTCTGGTGAAAGATGGTCGTGCTCTCGACCAATTGTGTGAGATCGACACCGTACTGTTCGACAAGACCGGCACGCTGACGGACGAGCAGCCTGAAGTGGGGCGCATCATTCCCACCAACAATTTCTCCGCCGACGATATTCTACTGTTCGCAGCGGCAGCAGAGCGGAGATTCCATCATCCAATCGCACGGGCGATCCTGCGTCGCGCCGCCGAGGCACGACTGGATCTGCCGGCGACCGACGACAGCCAATACAAAGTCGGCTATGGCATCTCTGTTGGGGTGAACGGCCGCAGGGTGCGCGTGGGAAGTCGCAGGTTTATCGAGTTGGAGGGGTTGGATCTCACTGAGGAGATTCAGGCAGCGCTGGAACGTGCGCACCTGGAAGGTCACACCATGGTCATGGTCGCCGTTGATGACAGGCTCGGCGGTGCCCTTGAGCTGCGCGCCTCCCTACGGCCGGAGGTGCCGGAGATTATCGCGGGCCTGCGAGCCGCCGGGATCAGGCACATCGCGATCATTTCCGGCGATCACGAGACGCCGACCCGCCGGCTGGCCGAGCAGCTAAGGGTTGACCGGTATTTCGCGCAAGTGCTGCCAACCGACAAGGCCCGATATGTTATGAGATTACAACAGGAAGGGCGGAATGTCTGTTTCGTAGGCGATGGAATCAATGACGCTATCGCATTGAAGCAGGCGAATGTGTCGGTTTCGCTGCGTGGGGCAACGTCGATCGCCACCGACATCGCCCATGTTGTATTCCTGGAGCAAAGTCTAGGGAAGCTGTGCGAGCTGCACGACCTGGCGCGTCAACTGGAGCGCAATGTCCGTATAAGTTGGGCGCTGATTCTGGTGCCGAACATCCTCTGTATCGCAGGCGTCTTCACCCTTGGCTTCGGTATCGGCATGTCGGTGCTGACCAACAATATTGCCGGTCTCATGGCGCTGGCAAACGGGATCCGGCCGATGCGGAAGGTAGCGGCGATCGAGGCTGAGCGGCGGCATCTGCTGGAACTGGAGCTGCGCGAGAACGGGTACATCGACCTTCAGATCGCATCAAACTGGGAACCCTTGGGGTACCGCGGAATTAGCGAGATCTAGAGCATTCTGACCAGCGATGAGCCGAGGACCGAGGCTGTAGGGTGATCACCGCTGCTGAGATGAGAGCTGGCCTAGCTAGAGGAGAGAACGAAGATGGCAGATTCGGCTATAGGGACCGGGTTGTCCAACGCCGCATCGGGCGCCGAACGCGCCGGGGCCGGCGAACCTTCGATTGTGCCCGAGACGGCTGCTGGGACGGAAGCCGTCGGAGATCAGGCCCCGGCGAGCGGTAAGAAGAAGACAAATCGCGGTGTCGCGGTGCCCGAACTGCTGGAGGCTGCGCGCGCATCGGGCGAGCCGGCGCCGGACGCGCGATTCAGGGTCTTCGTCATTGACACTGGATGGAACGAAGCGGCCCACAAAGTCTTGCGAAAACAGATCCCGCTGTTTGGCACATTGCTCGGCGATACGCCCACCTATTGGCTCGATCGCAAGACCTCAGTTGCGCTTCTGCGCAGGCACCGAGAGCTCATTGGATGCGACCCGATTCTCTGCGTGCATGACCTTCGCGCTGTCAAGCGCACCCGAGGCGGTCTGGGAGTGCATGGATTACGCCTTCATCTGGGGCTTCTGCGCTCCGAAGATGCTCTGATGCGCGCTTTGCAGATGGTGGTGCACTTCCTTGCCTGCCACGAAGCGTCCAACAACTTCGAGGCCGAAGTGCGCAACCGGCTGCAGCTTGAGGGACTGAGGGGTGCGGTTGCCATCATGGCCGGTAGCACGCCGCATAACGACTTGCTAAAAGTGTGATTTTGACCGTCAACAGACGGAAACAGCCACAAGGAGAAGCACCATGTTCGACCAATGGAGCCTAACGGATGTTCTGACCGGCGCCGCGGGCGTTGTCGTGGTTACTTACATGGGGTTCGAGCTCTCTCGTCGTCAGCGCAGGCTGCGAGCGCTCTTCGACGTGCTCGACGGCGATGATGCCACATTGACCCGCGAGTTAAGCGACTTGGTCGATTCGGGCGCGCTTCGTCCTTACTCAGCTGTCGCGGCCGGCTAGGACAAGAGCTGACCTCGGCGTGACCGCTGTCGCGAGCGCCCAAGAAGGAACACGCGAGAAGGGATGTCATCGCGTGTCAAAACTGACGCTATCCGTCCAAGGCTCGCCAAGCGGGGTACAGAATTCGGCCCAAGGCACCGCAAGGGCGAGCGGTGTCGTCCATGCAAAGGCCACGCCGCACG
Source organism: Acetobacteraceae bacterium (assembly GCA_030039695.1). The sequence goes on along the minus strand of JASHVB010000321.1, from coordinate 13,246 downwards.
GAGCGGTCCAAACCCTCTCGCATGGCTCTCGGTACGACGGCATGTTGATCGCCCGAGCTGTTGACGGCGTAGAGGAGAGATTTGACGTCCGGCACGATCATCGGCGGCGGCTATATCGTGCGTTTGCTCGGTCCTGCGCCTCTCGACCTCGTTCACGTCGCGGCTGAGGTTTTCTTTCGTCAGTGCAGCACTCTTCGCAGCCGCGCCTGCATCTGCGCGGCCGCGTCTTGCGGCGATTCGGACCCGGCAAGCACGGCGTTCGTCTGCGTGCGAATGACGTTGCTCACGTCGTTGTAGCGTGGGGTGACTGGGCGGGATTTCGCGGCCTCCAACACCGGCAGGGCCGCGCCCAGCCAAGGCACCGCCTTCAGCAGATCCGGATCGTGGTACAACCTCGGGAACACCGGCAACAGCGATGCTTTCGCCGCCAGCAGGCGCGAGACATCAGGCGACGAAAGGAACTTCACCAGTTTCACCGCGTCCGCCTGGTGTTGCGAATACGCCGATACGCCCCATTGCCAGCCGCCGATGCAGCTTACGTGCTTTCCGCCATCGACAGCGGGAAGCTCGGCGACGCCGACTTTGTCCTTCACCGCGCTGCCGGCACTCTGGAACAAGCTCCAGCCGTACGACCAGAGGACGGCGAACACCGCCTTGCCGGCCTCGAAATCCTTGCGCGTCTCGTCGGTGGGGATCTCCGCGACGTTACGCGGCGCGACGCCCTGAGTCACCAGGCTGGTCCACAGCGCAAAAGATTTGAGTGCGGCGTCGTTATCCCAGGTGAGGCGGCCGTTCGTCACCAGCATCTTGCCCATGCTCCAGTAGGGCAGAAGGAACGTACAGACTGTTCCTTCGATAGGCGCGCCCTGGAAGCTGACGCCCTGCAGATCAGGTTGTTTTTCGCCAGCCTGGATGACTTTGGCCTCCTGGGCGAGCTGGCTCCAGGTCTCGGGCACCGCTAGATGGTACTTATCCAGCAGGTCCTTGCGATAGTACAGGAACATCGCATCGGCAAAGGCGGGCAGCGCGACCAGCTTACCGTCCACCGTGTCGGCCTCGGCATAGGCTGGCAGGTATTGCTGCATGAAACTCGACGCGCTGCCGACCGCCTGGTTTAGCGGCACGGTCCAGCCGGTGGCGGCGAACTGTGCGGGGCGGATAATATCGAGCAACAGCACGTCCAGCGTGTCGTCCTTCGCCGACATGACCGTGTTGAGGTACTGAGCCTGCAGGTCACTGGTGGCGCCGCCGAGCTGCGCCTTCACCTTGATGCCGGGATTGGCCGCCTCGAAGCGGTCGAACGCCTGGCGCATCACCTCGGGGCGTAGCGAACTGGAGATGAAAACGTTGAGCGTCGTGTCAGCACGCGCGGGCAGCGCGAGCACCAAAGCGCAGATCGCACATGCGGCGACGGTGAAGCGGGGCACCTGGAGTTTCCTCGTACTGGTTCTTGACCGCAGATCGGACCGCGGCTGAGAACGACGGTCAAGCCGAGGAGACACAGCGCCTCCGATTGGGCCGACAGCCAACTGCAGGTGGTATCGGAGCAGGCGGAAGGCGCAATCCTATTGGATAGAACTCGGCTCGTGCTGTTTCCAGTGGGGCAAGACGTTCCGGTCTCCGCCAGACAGCGGGATCGTTGCGACCAACGTCTCGCTCATCACTTGATCCGGTTGCCTATCTTCTCGGCAGCGGATGCCCGTTGGCTGTCCCATCTCCGTTGCCTCCGCGAGAGGCTGCCTGATCTCGCGCACCCTTAGCGTCGGCATGCGCCGCGCTCACACCAATGTGCCCCAACGACCTGCGATTGGACAAAGGACAGCGCCCGTGATCCCGCAGCGCAAGCAGCGAGCTTCCCGCCGCTCGCGGGCCGTTGACGGCGGCGCGTCGTCGGCAATTTCGGCGACACCCTCGCCGTGGCTCCGTTCGCATTGCTGATCGGGAGCTTGCCGACCGCCATGACCGGCGCGCTGGCAGTGCTGACTGATTGACGGTTCGCTCCACCGTTCGCCGAGATTCCAACGTTTGGGCCATACGGCCACCCCGTGCCGATCTGACATCTGATCACTGTGCGCGACAGCGACCAAGGGCGGTGCATGTCGCAGCCTGCTGTCGTGGCAACGGCCCGGGGCAGTCGTGTCGTCACAGCTCGCTCGGCTGATGACCGATCCTTCCACGTACACCGCGGCGGCGACCCAACCCGCGATCGCGCCTACGATTCTGGCAGGTCTTTGATCTGGCCATCAGCCTTCCACCGATACAGACCTTGGTGTACATCGACGCGATCGGCGACCTGCATTCGGAGTTCATTGGCTCCTGAATCGCAGCCAGTAGCTTCTGGACGGCATGGTGCTTGCTTGGACCGCGCCTGGGAGAGACTGCTGGCCAAAGCTGCGCCGACAGCCGCACGCAAGTTTCGTGAATTTTACAGAACAATCCGCAAGAACTCTCAGGCCCGAGGCTTTAAGATGATGGCAGCACGTTCCTTCCAACACCGTCGATGCCCGCAAGTCTCCCGCGTGCCGACATGGAGTAAACGGTGGACTGGCGCGATCGGCTCGCGGTACTAGGCCGACCGTGGACGGCAGCCGCTTCGCCATGCAATCAGGCCGGGCCGCAACGGGGCGCGGCGCGAAGGTCTCGCTGGTGGACCTCGAGAAGCACTTCGACGGAGTCGGCGCCGTCTGCGGCATCTCGCTGGAGATCGCCTCGGGCGAGTTCCTGACATTGCTTGGCCCAAGCGGCTCCGGCAAAACCACGACGCTGATGATGATTGCGGGATTTGAAACGCCGACCGATGGCGACATCGCCATTGACGGACGTTCCGTCATCGGCACGCCGCCATACCAGCGTAATATCGGCATGGTATTCCAGAACTATGCGCTGTTCCCGCATTTGACGGTCGGGGAGAACATCGCATTTCCCCTGAAGCAGCGTGGCATGAATCGTGTCCGCCGCGAGCGGCTGGTGGCCGAAACCTTGGAGATGGTGCAGCTGGCCGGCTACCAGGCCCGCTACCCACGTCAATTGTCGGGCGGGCAGCAACAACGCGTGGCGTTGGCGCGCGCCATCGTGTTCCAGCCGCGGCTGCTGCTGATGGACGAGCCGCTTGGCGCTCTGGACAAACAACTTCGCGAGGACCTGCAACTGGAAATGCGCCGCCTTCATGCTGAACTGGGCATCACCTTCGTCTATGTCACGCACGACCAGGAGGAAGCGCTGATCATGTCTGACCGCATCGCGGTCGTGAATGAAGGCCGCATCGAGCAACTCGGGCCACCGGAGGAATTGTACGACCGGCCTGTCAATCGTTTCGTAGCCTCCTTCATCGGTGAATCAAATTTCCTGTCCGGCGTGGTGCGCGGTGTGGAGGACGGCCTGGTCGTTGCAGCGTGCGGCACGGCGATTGTGCGCGGTGTCGCGACGCACGTGCCGCCAGCCGGCAGCGTCATCACGCTGACCATGCGTCCCGAGCGGATGCGGTTTACCGACCCTTCCGCCGCATCGGCCCACGGCCAGAACAGTATTCGCGCCACTGTCACCGAGGCAGTCTTCGCCGGCGAACGTTGTCGCTATTTACTTCGCGGCGAGGACGGCGAGCCACTTGTGTTGAAAGAACCCTCGGGTGCGTCGACACGGCGGCGTTCTGCGGGCGAGGTGGCCGAAATAATCTGGCCGGTCGCCGATACGGTAGTGGTATGACCTGCCCGCCCTATCCGGAGCGAGGCCGACCTGGCAACGGTCTATCGTAACTTCGACTGGGAAGCGGCGTTGCGCGTGGTGCATAAGACCGCCGGATTGGTGGACCGCGTTCCCGGCCCCGCGGCATCGGATCAGCAAGGAGTGCGACCGCAATGACAGCACGGCCTTTCCACCTCGCCTGGTTCCTGCAAGGCTCCAGCGCGCAGGCCTGGGGCGAACCCTGGACCGGCCATATCGGCACCAACTGGATGGTCCCCGAGCTGTTCCTCGACATGGCGCGCTGTCTGGAACGTGCCTGCTTCGACTACATCCTGCTCGAGGACAGCTCCTATGTCGGCGAGAGCTACAAAGCCTCCACCGCGCTCTATCTGAAGCACGGCATCGCGGTGCCGCGACAGGACCCGTCGGTGGTGGCGGCGCTGATGACCACCGTCACGTCGCGCATCGGCATCGTCCCGACCTTCGGCACGTTCGCCTATCCACCCTATTTACTTGCACGGCTGGTGGCCACGCTCGACCAGGTGTCGCAGGGCCGCATCGGCTGGAACGTCGTTACCGGCAGCTCAGACTTCGCGGCAATGAATTTCGGCATGAAAGGCATGCCGGAGCACGACCTGCGCTACGAGATGGCCGACGAATACATGCAGGTCGTGCAGGCATTATGGCATTCCTGGGAACCCGGCGCGATCGTCGCCGATCGGCAGAGCGGCATCCTCGTGGATCCCGCGAAGGTCCACGCGGTGAACCATGAAGGCCAGTTCTACACAACGCGTGGTCCGCTGAACTCCGGCCCTTGCCCACAAGGCCAGCCGGTGATCGCCCAGGCCGGAGGTTCCGTGCGCGGACGCCGCTTCGCGGCGCAACACGCCGACACCATCGTCGCCCATACCAAGGGAATCGCGGCGATGAAGGCCTATCGCGACGACGTACGCCGCCACATGGCCGCCTGCGGCCGCGACCCCGACGACTGCAAAGTGTTGTTTATGGTTGCACCGATCATCGCGCGGACCGAAGCGGAAGCCGAGGAGCGCCGCCACCCGCGCATCGAACGAGCCCGCCAGCAACTGCCGCAGCGCCTGGCGTTCCTCGGCAAGATCACCAACATCGATTTCGGCCAGTTCGATCTGGATCAGCCGCTCGGTAGCCTGAAGACCAACGGCCATCAGCAGACGCTCGACGAGTTCACCGCACGCGCACCGGGCAAGACTCTGCGCGAGTTGATGGAGGACTACAACACGACCGCACTGTCCGTGGAATTGATCGGCACGCCGGAAGCGGTCGCGTTGCAGATGGCCGAAGCAATGGAGGAAGTTGGCGGCGACGGCTTTTTGTTCTCATTATCCGACGTGAGTCGTCGCGCGCTGGCTGAAGTGGAGGACGGGCTGGTTCCCGTGTTGCAATCCCGTGGTCTCACTCGAGCCAGTTACGCGCACGCGCAGTTTCGCGACAATCTGCGGGAATTCTGAGCTGCCGCTTTGCCCGACGACACGAGCTGCGACGCCTCTCTCCCGTCGTTGCCAGGGGCAAAGCGACGAAGCAATTCAACTGGGGTGACGCACTGGCGGTGCGAGCAGCCCAACGAGATGGCTTCGGCCCTGCGGGTTTCGCAATGACACCGCGCACGAGGCATTCTAACCCAGCAGGAACCCCGGCCACTTCGCCAGCACGGCGTCGCGGTTCTTCGCCCACCATGCCGAATCGTAGATCAGAAGATGCTTCGCGATTGCCGGTGCCGTCGGCAATACCGCCAGCCTCTCCGGTGGGATGTACTTGGTTGCCAAGCTATTGACGAAGCCGTACGGGATCAGCATCGAGAGCCGTGCCTGCGAGATCGGCAGGGTGATGAAGGCACAGAATTTCTCGGCGTTCTCGCGATTGGGCGAGCCCTTCACAATCGCCCAGCAGTCGCGCTTGAGCAAACCGTCGTTCCACGCGATGTTCACCGGCGCGCCGGTTGCCTGAATCGCCGCGATGCGGCCGTTCCAGGCGGATGCCATCACGACATCCTTATCGTTCAGCATTTGCGCCGGAATGGCACCGGCATCCCACCATTTGACCACATCGGGGCGGATCGTCGCGAGACTTGCATAGGCCGCATCGATGTCGATGGGATAGATCTTGTCCTTGGGCGTTCCCGCCGCGAATTGCGCAAATTCGAGTTCCGGAACAAGTCCACCCGTGCCAGAGGTCAGGGTGCGTGGTCCGGGGAATTTCTTGACGTCCCAGAAATCCTTCCATCCATCCGGCTGCGCCCCCTTGAACACGTCGCTACGGTACGCCAAGACTTCTGAATAGGGGAGCATGTCGACCGCGTATTTGAAGCGGTACAGCGGTGCGATGTGCGCCGTGTCGAACAATTTCCAGTCGATCGTCTCCCAGTAGTCGCCCTTGTTGAGCAGATTGATCACGTCGCCACGGTCGAATTCACCGATATCGTATTCGATGGTCTTGGTGTCGACCATCGCCTTCACCTTCGCGACATCTGGTCCTTCAGACTCGATCACCTTGACGCCGCACAGTTTCTCGAACGGCTTGAAGTAGGCCTCGCGCTGCGCGGCCTGGAACGCACCCCCGTACGAACAAACGCGCACCTCGCCCTGACCCTTCAGATCGGCCGGCACCGAGGTCATCTCGGGTAGTTTCACGGCCGGCGCGGCGAAGGCGGGAAACGCCAGCGGTACGGTCAGCGCCGCCATAGCCGCGGCGCCGAAGCCGAAGCGCCCGGCCGCGGCGATCAGCTCGCGGCGGCGGAAGTCAGCCACATGCGGCGGGGCAGCCGCGGCCTGGACGATCTGGCGCGTCAGCGCGGCCGGTGGTTGTTTCGACATGAGGCCTCCTGTTTTGTTGTTGTGGCTGGATTCTATGCTGGGCTGCGCAAGCCGCTGCGCAGCCGGACGCTGCGCCGGCGCAGCAATTCAGCGGAAAACAGCAGCAGCGTCGTGCAGGCGATCAGCAGTGTGGAGACGGCGGCGATCGTCGGCTCGATGTTGAACCGCATCTGGTCCCACATCAGCCGCGGTAAGGTCACCGCCGTGCTACCGGACACGAACAATGCCACCAGCAGCTCATCGAACGACGTGATGAAGGCGAACACCGCGCCGGCGAAGATACCAGGCCGGATCAAGGGGAGCGTGACCTGGCGGAAGGTCGCCCACGGTGTCGCGCCGAGGCTCATTGCCGCATGTTCCAGCCGTTCGTCGAAGCCATGGAGTGTGGCCGACACATTGATGACGACAAACGGTACTGCCAGGCAGGTATGGGCGAGGATCAGTCCGAGCGCGCTGCCGATCAGACCGATGCGCGCATAGAAGAAATATACGCCGATGGCGACGATGATGCCGGGTACGATGACCGGCGTCAGGATGAAGCCGTTGATCAGCCGCGCGCCAGGAATGCGGCCGCGCACCAGGGCGAAGGCCGCCGGCGTGCCAAGCAGCACCGCCAGCACGGTCACCGTCAGCCCAACCCAGAGGCTGAGCAATGCCGCCCCGGTCCAGGTCGGGTCGGCCAGGAAGCGCCCGTACCACCGCAGGCTGAAACCCGGCGGCGGGAACGACAGGTACTCGCCCGAAGAGAACGACAGCGGGATCACGACGAAGATCGGCAGGGCCAGGTACACCAGCGTCAGTACCGCCACGAGGGCGACCGCTGGATGGATCGGGGCTGCGTTACGGCTGTTCATTACGTAGCACGACCGAACAGACGTTCGACGCCCAGTGCCTTGGTCAGTACGGCGAAGCTGCCCACCGCGACCAGCAACAAAACGACGGCAAGGGCGGCGGCGAAGGGCCAGTGCAGCAGCTCGACCTGCTGTTGGATCAACATCGAGATCATCAGGTCGCGCGGTCCGCCGACCAGCGCGGGCGTGATGAAAAAACCGATCGCCAGGATGAATACCAATAGGCATCCGGCGTACACGCCGGGCAGGCTGAGCGGCAGCACCACCTGGCGGAACGCGGCGGCCGGTGGCGCGCCCAGGCTGGCGGCGGCCTGGGCGAGCACCGGGTCGATCCCGCGCAACGTCGCGTAGAGTGGCAGGATCATGAACGGCAGCAGGACGTGAACCATCGCTACGTCGACCGCGAAGGTGGTGTTGAGCAAGCGCAGCGGGAACTGGATCAGCCCGAACGCCAGCAACGCCTGATTGATGATGCCATGCCGGCCGAGCAGCACCATCCAGGCGTAGGTGCGTACCAGGATGCTGGTCCAGAACGGCAGCAGCACCGCGATCAGCACCAGGTTGGCGCGCGCCTGTGGCAGCCGGGCTAGGAGGTAGGCCACCGGATAGCCGAGCAGCAGAGCAGCCCCGGTGGTGACGAGGCCGATGCGCAGCGTGATTCCAAAGACCACGAGGTAAATACCGGAGGAGAACAACGCCGCGTAATGCGCCGTGGTGAAATGTGGTTCGGCGATGCTGCGCCACATCATTGCCAGGACGGGAAACGCATAGAGCACGCCGAGCACCAGCAGCAGAGGCGCCAAGAGTAGCAGCGGCGGAACTCCGAAGGTGGCAATGCGCCATGTCCGCCGACTGGCCACCCCGGATCTCATCGGTGCGGCATCGCCGTGGCGCGTTTCGATCCGCGGCGATACGGCGTTCTCTGCGGTAGCCATGATCCTCAATGTGCTGGTGGCCGAGCGGTTCACATCGCTGTCGGCCACCCGAGGCGGTCTCTCGGCGCCGTACGATGCGTGGGAGGACAGCCGAAGCGTGTGGCCACTATATAGGCAGAGATCTCAGTTGACCAGTCGAAATTGCGCACACATCGTGTGCATACTTCGTCATAACATACTCATATGCCTAACGTTTGATCGAGACTGGGCGCAGGCCTGGGACAGGCGCTCAAAACCGGCCCATGGACGGCGATGCCGGTAACGCTGCAGCCGGATGCTCGCGTCTCGCCGTGGGGCGTCACGCCGGGCCAGCACACGCGCTGCGCGGACGATCGCTGCGGAGAAGTCTTGTCCACCGAGGACACAACAAACGCGATGCCAACATGCGATGCATCATTGCGTGCAGCGGTTGAGAACCACTGGACGGCGCTACACTGTCTCGATCGCCAACGTGCCGCGCAGCGCGGCGGCGGCACGGGTCAGGTCGGCGTCCAGCGCATCGGCAAGGGTCGCGGCGGCAGCGTTGTCGCCGCGATGTGCGGCTCTCATCAGCGCGCGCAGCCGGGCCTCAAGCGCTGCCATGCCGTACCCGGCCGCCATACCCACCATGGCGTGAGCCTGCGCCACGACCTCCTCCCTGCCGCCAGAGGCCAGGGCACGGCGCAACGCCCGCAGGCGAGCATGCAAATCGATGAGGCATTCCTCGACCATGCCGCCGAGGAGATCTGCGGGCAGGCTGCGGCGCAGCTCGCCGACGCGATCGTCGGCCAGGACCGGTCCCGCCTCTGGCCATGGCGGCGGAGCAGCCTGCCCGGCCAGGCGCTCCGGGATGCCACGCCACACGCACGTGGTCAGGGCATCCAGCAGCTCGGGCAGCGCGACAGGCTTGTCGAGCACCCCGTTCATACCGGCCTCGCGGCACATTTGCTGGTCGTCGGCGGAGACATTGGCGGTGAGCGCGATGATCGGGACCCTGCCGGCGGGCGGCGGCAGGGCACGAATGCGGCGCGCGACCTCGAGACCATTCATACCCGGCATGAAAATATCCATGAACACCAGGTCGTACGGGCGGGTCGCGACGGTGCGCGAAGCAGCCTCGCCATCGCCGGCGACGTCCACCATGTGGCCCTCGCGGCGCAGCAGCGTCGCAGTGACAAGCTGATTGGCGAGAATATCCTCGACGAGCAGGATGCGCGTCCGCGGGAGGAAGCGTTTGGCCGGCAGCGGCGGCAAGAGCGGCGACGGACGCACGCCCTCGGGCGGCAGCACGATCGGCAGGCGCACCCAGAACTCGTTGCCCGCGGCGCGCACCGCATCCGCCGGCCCGGAACCAGGTACAGTCCATGGGTCACAACCGATCTCGCCATCCATCAGCGAGACGATCTGGCGACAGATCGCGAGGCCAAGGCCCGAACCGGGCGAATCCTCGCCGCCTGGCTGATCCAGGCGGGAGAACGGCCGGAACAAGCGCGCCCGGCCCTCCGCCTCGATCACCGGGCCACGGTCGCGCACTGCGATGTGCAGCAGGGCGCGGCCGGAGAGGTCATGCACCTGACGCGCCAGCACGCCAACAACGCCCGCCCGGCTGAACTTCACCGCGTTGGAGAGCAGATTGATCAGCACCTGCCGGACGCGGCCCGGGTCGGCGTACAGCTCCGCCGGCAGATCCGGGGAGACAGCCAGTCGCAGCGTGATGCCGCGATCCGTTGCCTGGGAGCCGAACATCGCGACCACGCCATCGAGCAGGATGCGCAGGTCGAACGCACTCGGACGGAGGGAGAGCTGGCCGGCTTCCATGCGCGACATCGCGAGGATGTCGTTGATCAGACCCTGCAGCGCGTCACCCGACTGTCGTGCCATCGATAGCAATGCCTGTTGCGGCGGGGTCAGACCGCCATCGGCCAGCAGCGTCAGCGTGCTGAGTAGGGCGCTCAGCGGTGTGCGGATCTCATGGCTGACAATCGCGGTGAAGCGGGACTTGGCCTCGGTTGCCGCCTCGGCGGCGCGGCGTGCCTCGCGCAGGGCGGTCTCCGCCTGCTTGCGCGCGGTCACATCGCTGTAGAGTGTGACAAAGCCGCCGTCGGGCATGCGGTTGCGGCGCAGCTCCAGTGTACGGCCATCGGGGCGCACCCGCTCCACGACACCCGTGTTATTGCTCGAGCGCAGGGTGGCCATGCGCCGAGCCACCTCAGCCTCCACGTCCACCGCACCGAATTGTCCGGCCCGCGCCTGCGCGCGCAGGATATCCTCCATCGGCAGCCCGACGCGCAGAATGTGCTCCGGCACACCAGCAAGTGCGGGAAAGAGACTGTTCCATTCCACCAGGCAGAGCTGGGCATCCACCATCGACACGCCGTCAGACATGCCGTTCAGCGTGGCTTCGAGCTGCGCTGTCTTGGCGTCGGCGAGCGATTTGGCGAGTTCGAGCTCCTCGTTGGCAGCGACCAGCACAGTGCGCTCGGAGGTCAGCATGTCCTGGCGCTGGCGCGCCTTCTGACCGCTGCGGATCAGGATCAGTGCCAAGATGACGATGAGGACGGTAATGCAGCCGGCAAACACACGCGCCTGCGCTTCCCACTGGTCGTTGGGAGCCAGCGCATTCGCCAGATCGAGGCCCACGACCACGTCGAGGTCGTGCCCGGGAATGCGCTGAAATGCGTGCACCCGCTCCACGTCATCCGGCGCGGAATGACCGATCCAGGTGCCGTTGGGTGCGGCCTCGAGGGCGGAGAACATCGGCGTGTCGGTGATCGACGCGTTGGGAACGCCGGTCGGCGGTCCAGTGACCGCACGCAGCTTGCCGTCCGACAGTCCGACCAGCTCGGCCAGTGGGCGGCTGCCGAGGTCGGCCGCGGCAAAGACGTGGGTGATGGCCTCGACGCGCCAGTCGGCGATGATCGCGCCGGCGAACGAACCGTCGGGATGACGCATCGAGCGCACCACCTTCATGTGCCACTGCGGCATCACCCGACCGACGGCGGCCGCGTCGACGAAGGCCGGCTGGTCGGTGTCGCCGTGCTGCATCGCATAGGCAAAATTGGCGGCGCCGCTCGCATCCACACCGACGGCTTCCGGGATCGTGGACTGGATGATGCGGCCCTGGTCGTTGACCATCAGCATGGCGCCGCTGATGCCGTGCAGCGCCACCGCGCGGCTCTGCCAGACCTGCAGGTCGAATTGGGCGGGGTCGGACTCCCACGCCCCGACCATCATGCGCAGGGTTTGGTCGATGTCGAGGAGCTGGTGGTTGAGCTCGCTTGCGAGATCCTTCGCGTCACTTTCCGCGTGGGCGGCGATGCGCGCTTCGGCCTGCTCACGCTGCCTTGCGATGGCATTCAGCGTGCCGATCCAAGTCAGCGCGATCAGGCCGGCGGCGGAGATGAGGATGAGCGCCACGCCGAGCCGCTGGCGGACAAGCTTATGCTGCATCGGCGCACGGCGGCATCGGCATGGTTGGTCTGTCCGGTTCGCGCGTGAATGGCGCCACGCCGAGCGCCAGGGCGGTGCTTAGCTCTTTCTGGCCAGCGATTACTACGATTTTCGCGACGACTGGCAAATCCTGGCGGGGACCGATGTCAGGACAGTGGCGGATCTTGTCCGGCCCTGAGATCGTCCTCTCGGTGGCACGATCGATGTCGCCGTCCGCATGGCGCCCGATCACGATCGGCTGGGTCCGATGTGGCACCGGTCGCGGTACGTTCTGCCGATGATTGGCTCGGAGAAGATCGCGCCCTCCAGGATGTTGCGGATGGTGTCGCTCGGCCTGCATGACATCCGCTTCCGGTTGAACGCGCACACCCGGGCCTCGTCCAGGGTGATCGTCGCGCATGTCACACCGACGCCATACCCGGCGATGGCATGCGCCACGTCCCCTGTCACCTGCTCGTCGGTCTTGTCGTGGTGTTCGATGGCCAAACAGGTGGGGCGGCGCGGGTCATGAGGATTGCGGGCGGGCGGGCTGTCGATCTTGTCGGGCGCGCTCAGCGATGACTATTCGGTCATCCGCGGTGCCCGGATTGGCCGGACATCTCGGAATGTCGGTTCACCGCCCTTTCTCGGCACCGGGAGAGGATGCCGGCTAGGACCGCTCCGCTTGTCCTTCGCGCACGCCGATGCGACAAGGCGACGAATTGCGATTTTGTGGTCATCCAACTCAGCCGAACCAGCCGGCGCGCAGAGGTGCAAGCATGTCAGATCTGGAAATCGTTTGGACAAAGGTCGATGAAGCTCCGGCGCTCGCGACGTTCTCCTTGCTGCCGATCGTGGAAGCCTTCGTCGGAACGGCCGGCGTCACGATGAAGCTGAAGGACATTTCGCTGACCGGCCGCATCCTCGCCAACGTCCCCGAGAAACTGACGCAATCGCAACGGATCAACGACGAACTCGCCGAACTTGGCCAACTCGCGATGCGGCCCGAGGCCAACATCATCAAGCTGCCCAACATCTCCGCCTCGGTCCCGCAGCTCAAGGCCGCGATCAAGGAACTGCAAGACAAAGGCTATGACGTGCCGGACTATCCGGACAACGCCACGACGGACGCCGAGAAGGATATTCGCTCGCGCTACGCCAAGGTGCTCGGCAGCGCCGTCAATCCTGTGTTGCGCGAGGGCAATTCCGACCGCCGCGCCGCGGGCGCCGTGAAGCAGTACGCGCGCAACAACCCGCACAAAATGGGCGCGTGGAGCGCGGACTCCAGGTCGCATGTGGCGCACATGTCGGGGGGCGATTTCTATGGCTCGGAAGTCTCCACCACCGTCGCGGCGACGACCAATGCCCGCATCGAACTGGTTGGCACGGACGGCACCGTCACGGTGCTGAAGGCGAAGACGCCGCTACAGGCCGGTGAGATCATCGACGCGGCGACGATGAGCCGCAAGGCGTTGCGCGCATTCCTGGCCGCGCAGATCGAGGCGGCGAAGAAGGACGGCGT
>JASHVB010000320.1 GCA_030039695.1 Acetobacteraceae bacterium | reverse complement strand
GACGTCGAAACCACCCGCCGCTAGCCGGATATCCGTTGCCGTACCGATACCATACCGCGCCCCGCTACCGGTGCCGTGCGTCGTGCTGATGGCGGTGCCATCGTCCGTCGGCTCCCCTTGTGCGCTGGCCTTGTGTCGGAACGCGCCGCTTGTGGTATGGAATGATCCTACCTACGCAGATCCGCGGCCAGCTCCAGGCGCTGCGGCAAGGGGAGAACGACGGATGCAGTTCGGGCTTTTCGGCGCCGCAACGGCCGCCCGCGGCGGTGGCCCTGACGTGGATAGCGCGGCCGGCTTCAAGGATTACATCGACTATCTGATCGAGGCCGAAGCGCTCGGCTTCCACAGCAGCTTCATCGTGGAACACCATTTCACCGGCTTCGGGCAGGTGTCGGCAACGCTCAACCTACTGACCTGGATTGGCGCGAAGACGCGCACCCTGCGGCTCGGCACCGCCGTGATCGTTCTGCCCTGGCACAATCCGGTACTGCTGGCCGAGCAGGCCGCGACGATCGATCTGTTATCCGGCGGACGGCTGGATTTCGGCATCGGCAAGGGCTATCGGCACAACGAGTTCGCCAGCTTCCGCATTCCGATGGAGGAGGCTGAGGCGCGCTTCGAAGAGTCGATCGACATCATCACCCAATCCTGGACGTCCAACGAGCGGTTCAGCTTCCACGGCAAATACTGGCAGTTTGACGACATCATCGTGGAGCCGCCGACCAACCAGAAGCCACACCCGCCGTTCTGGCAGGGCGCAGGCCATCCTCGCTCGATCGCCCGTGTCGCGGCGCGCGGGCATAATTTGCTCGTGGATCAGTTCTGCCCGATCGAGGTCGCTGCGGAGCGCGTGGCTTCATACAAGTCAGAGATCGAGCAGAACGGGTTCCCCTATGATCCGTCGATGGCGGCGGTCGCGCGGGCGTTTTATGTAGCGCGCGACGAGGCGGACAAAGACGCGGCGATCGAGCGCCGCCTGGTGGCGCAGCGCCGCCTGACCGCGATCAGCCAGCGTCCGGACGGCAACAACACCGCATCGATCATGGCGTTTTCCGACACGCGCGCGGCCAGCGAGGCGAGCGCAATGTACGGCAGCCCCGACCAGATTGCGCGCAAGCTGGAGACGCTGCGCGATATGGGCGTCGAGTACATTCTGCTGAACGGGGGCGGCACGTCACGCGACAATCTGCGTCGCTTCGCGCGCGAGGTCATGCCGGCCTTCCGCACCGAGCCGGCATACCGAGCGGCAGGATAACCGCTCCCGCGCCGCGCGCGGGCAAGGTCGAGTTACGAAGCGCCGCGGCTGACCGTTCCGCCGCCGGCACTCAGCCCGTCATGCCCCCATCGTCGTCTCGACGATCCCGACGCCAGAGAACGCCACCTGCACCCGGTCTCCCGCCGAGATCGGGAACTGCCGGGTGAACGACCCTGTCATGACGATGTCTCCAGCCTTCAGCGCACGCCCGTACTGCGGCAGCTTCGCCGCCAGCCAGACAAGCGAATTAAGCGGATCACCCAATACCGCATCCCCGGTTCCGGTCGCGACCAGCTCGTCGTTGATGCGCACGGTGCAAACGATCGCCGCCAGCACCTCCGGCAGACTTACGGGCGCACCCAGCACGCACGTCTTCTGCTGTGCGTTGTCAGCCAGCATCAGCGGGATCTGCGTCGCCGGCCCGCGAGTCTCGATAATCTCCAGCGCTGGATAGACCTGACCAACTGCCGCCCGCGCTGCCGCCAGATCCGCTCCAGCCGGGAGATCGTGACGCAAGCGCATGCAGAGTTCGCACTCAAACCCCGGCTGGATCAGCGATCCGGGGGCGAATGAGTGGCCCGATGGCGTCGTCTCCAGAACGCAGCCGAACACCGGTTCGTGAAACCCGAACTGTTCCTGGATCGCCTTGGCCGTCAGTCCGACCTTCCAGCCGATCTGGCGTTCCCCTGCAGCAACGCGCCGGTCAATCAAGCCAAGCTGAATACGATAAACCTCATCGAGGTTCAGTCGATCGAACCATTCGCGCGGGAAATATTCGCCACGCTGTCGTGCCTGCCAGAAGCTTTCAATGGCTGCCAATTCGTCGAACGCCATCCGCTCGATCCTTCCCAGGCATCTGCACCACATCGTGACGTGTAGCATCTCGGCGGTACATCGGACAGGTCGGGCACGCGTTGTCATTGCGAGGGGCGCAGTGCCGAAGCAATCTGCCGCGCGGGGTTGCTTCAGTGCTGCACGCTTCGCAATGACCGCACGCCGAGCCCTCGCATCGACATCACTGCGGAGGACCACATGGAACAACGGGTCGCAATCGTCACCGGCGGGCTGCGCGGACTTGGGCGCGCGATGGCGCTCGGCCTGGCCGGTGTCGGTGTTGAGGTCCTGGCGGTTGGTCACATCGAGTCCGATATCGCCGACATGCGGGGTCTCGCTGGCGCGGCCGGCCGATCCGACCATATCGCCTGCCTCGCTGCCGACATCCGCAAACCGGCCGAGTGCGACCGCATCATCGCCGCCTGCTCGGAACGCTTTGGTCGCGTCGACATTCTGGTCAACAACGCAGGTCTCACCTTTACCTACATCGCACCGGACCGGTTCCGCCGCACGGAGAAATACCGATTCTGGGAGATCTCCGATGACATCATCCAAAACGTGATGGACACAAACTACGTCGCTGCCGACCGCATGGCACGGCGCCTTGCACCGCGTCTTGTCGAACAAGGT
>JASHVB010000319.1 GCA_030039695.1 Acetobacteraceae bacterium | reverse complement strand
CAATCGATGGTGGGCCGTCGTTGTCCGGTCCTGTGTGGAAGGCGGCCAGCGCATCCACCAGGTCGGGGGCTGCGGTATCGCGCTTGGTCAGTGGCTGGAAGCCGAACAGCTTGCGCAGGGTCGCAATGATGGAGGTGTGGTCGAAGGGCCTGAGACCGGGCGGCCGGATGACGCAGCCGGCCGGCACGTAGGGCGAGATGATCATCGCGGGCACCCTGACGCCGAAATAGCTGACATCGAACCCGCGGGGCATTTTGTCGTCCGGTGGCGTCGCCGGCGGCGGCACCACGTGATCATAGCACCCGCCGTGTTCATCGTAGGTGATCACCAGCAGTGTCTGCTTCCAGCCCGGACCACCGCGAACGGCGTTGTACACGGCGGCGATCAACTGTTCGCCGGAGGCCACGTTGTGCGGCGGATGTTCGTCATTCGGGGTATTGGTGCCGTCCGGGTCGGTGAAATACCGTGGTTCAATGAAGCTGTAGGCAGGCAGTTTCCCCGATGCGGCGGCCTGGATGAAGTCGGTGTTGAAGTCCAGGAAGTGCGACGTGAAGATATCACCCCAAAGCTTCGCCAGAGTCGCGGCCTGCGGGATGTCGTGGAAATAGATCCGCCAGTCTTTATTGGCGTCGGACAGGCGATTGAACACCGTCTCCATCTCATAGGGAAAGTGAGTCGGTGAGTTATTGACGTAGCCGTTGGCCGTGCCGGTATGGGCGAAAAAGCGGTTTGGCCAGGTCTGGCAGGGAGCAGAGGCGTGCCAGCGATCGGAGACACCGAAGGCGCGCCCCAGGGTGCTGATCACCGGCACCTGGTCGGGGGTGAAATAGTGCATCACCGAATAGGGATCAGGCGCAGATGTGGTTGGCGGCTGGCGCATATAGTTATCGACGAAGCCGCCCATCGTTGGGCCGTCGGTGGTGGTCGTGCCATCAGCTGCCAGCCCGTGGATCTGCATACGGATATCGGTGAAGAGTTCACCGGGATCCGGATCGGGGATGCAAACTGCCTTGGCGTCGAGCGCGGGATCCCTCCAGACTTGAATGTCCTGCTGCGAGCCATCCGGTTTGTGCCAGGTGTTGAATTCGGTCCCGGTCAGGCCATCGAATTTGTCGTTGCTCGGGTAGAGCATGCCGAGCATGCAATCGAATGAGCGATTCTCCAGCATGAGGACGACGACGTGCCTGATGTCCATGGTTCCCCCCGCTGGGTAAACTGCCGACCATTCGCCGGGGCTGGCCGATGGGCCGCGCCGCACGCTCGTGGCAGAGACGACATGCGCCGCGACCGGCCTCCAGGCCACGGTCTGGCCTGCCCGGCTTCCGTCCGAGCGTTAACCCGGTTGTTGTCTGACGCATCCAGGGCTGAGGATCTCGCCCCCTTCTGCGCGATCGTGGGCTGTCGTGACGGCTCACGGCATGTCGAAAGCGCCGCGGAACACGCGATCGACGCCGCGTCGGCGCCTCACTATCTGGCGGATCGGGCCAGAGAGCGGAGCGAGAATCCGAAGTTGATCCAGGTCAAGCCCTGCACCAGTAATTCCACCGCGATCAGCGTTCCAGGAACCCAGAGGCCGGACCACGGCAGCATCGCGTACAGCAGGACTGCGAGGATGATGCTAACAACGCCCCCCAGCAGCATCAGCCACCAGAGCGCCAGGTGGCGGTGCTGCAAGGCGACAATGATCCGCATGATACCGCTGACAAGCAGTGCCGCGAGCACGAACAGTGTAAGGATGAGCGAGCCCTGCACCGGTTCCCGCATAATGAGAAATCCACCGATGACATAGAGCACACCCATGAAGAGGTTGAGCGCGAAAGAACGCCAGCCTGTGGTCATGAACGCATGCAGGATCTGGAATATTCCGCCGACCAGCAGCATGGCACCGATGAAGATGACGCTGATAATGGTGAACGCGACCACATCCACGAGCGCGAACAATCCCACCAGGACGAGGCCCGCGCCAAGCGCGACGAACCAGCCCCATTTCGCGGTGATATGGGCATAGCCTAATCCATGCGGCGAGCTCTTTGCTTGCATGTCCGACATCTGTTTTGCCCCTATACTGCGCCCGTGTGGGCGCGACATGCTTGTCTTAAAGCGTAGCGACGTTCGGCACAACGGGCATCGGCCCGGCTCCACTGTTGATGGGTGGGTTAGTAGTCCGCTGGAGCCGCAGGAACCATTTGTCGTGGCCGGCCTCACTTCGACGGAACCTGGACCAATACGACGGCAAGAGTGTGGAATTCACGCGATTCGAAGTAGGCCTCGCCCAGCTTCGCTGCATGGTGCGCCAAAGGTCGCTGAAATCCTCCGGATCGACGAGGAAGGGAGTGACACGAGAACTGCCGGGACGGGCGCTGCCCGTCGACCGGCCGACCTTGGGCCAAGCGGATCACACCGGTCGCGCTAATTGTGAGAGCCGGCGCGCATGCCCGCGACAAACCGCCGTAATTCTGGGAACAAGACCTGGTCTGTGATGATGCGTGGCACCTTGTGCTGACCGCCGAGTTGTCCTCTCTGCTTCATCCATGCAGCG
>JASHVB010000318.1 GCA_030039695.1 Acetobacteraceae bacterium | reverse complement strand
ATCGTGTTCGCGTCCATCATCTGGTTCGGGATCCGGGCGCGCGGCGTCGCTGGCTGGCTCGCCAGCTTCGCCGAGCCGAACCTGCTGCTGCTGCCGCTTAACCTGGTGGAGAGTATCACCCGCACCTTCTCTCTTCTGGTGCGCTTGTTCGGCAACGTGATGGGCGGCGCGTTCGTCATCGCCATCGTGTTGTCTCTAGCAGGATTACTGGTGCCAGTACCGCTGATGGCGTTGGAAATGCTGACCGGCGCTATCCAGGCCTACATCTTCAGCGTGCTGGCCATGGTGTTCATCGGCGGCGCCGTTGGTGACGCGCTGCCAAAACAAGAGGCAAAGACATGAACTGGATCGAGGTCGCCAGCATCCTGGGGGCGGCGTTGGCGGTATCGTTCGGCGCCATTGGACCCGGCCTGGGCGAAGGCCGGGCCGTCGCGGCTGCATTGGACGCAATCGCGCGCCAGCCGGAAGCCGCAGGCACGTTGTCGCGCACCTTGTTCGTTGGCCTGGCGATGATCGAGACCATGGCGATCTACTGCCTGGTCATCGCGCTCCTGCTCTTGTTCGCCAATCCGTTTGTGAAGTGAGCGGGCGATGAGGGCGGATGTGAGAGGTTAGTACCTCCCATGCGCATCGACCTTTGGACCTTGGCGCTACAGACGGTGAACGTCCTGGTTCTCGTCTGGCTATTGGCACGGTTCCTGTTCCGTCCAGTTGCCGCAGTCATCGCCGCGCGGCGTGAAGCGGCAGACAAGCTGCTGGCCGACGCGGAAGAACAGCGTCAGAAGACAGCGAATGAAGCGGCATCGCTGGCCCACCAGCGTGATGGCCTGGCCGCAGAAGGCCAGCGTATCCTCACCGAGGCCCACGCCGCTGCCGAGGCCGAACGCGCCACTTTGCTGCAGCACGCTACCGAAGCGGCGGCACGATTGCAGGCCGATGCACACCAAGCCATCGCAGGCGAGCGGCAAAGCATGCGTGAGACGCTGGAACGCGAGGCTGCTGATCTTGCCGTGGCCATTGCCACGCGCCTCTTGCAACGCGTACCGCCACACACGCTGAACCGCATTTTCGTCGATACCCTGGCGGAAACACTTGCAATGCATCCCGCGCGTGCCGCTTTGGCAAGCGCGGAGCTTGAGTTGGTTTCTGCTGTGCCGATGGACGACACCACGCAAGCCGACACACGCGCAAGCCTCACTCGGGCGCTTGGCGCGCCACCGCGTATCAACTTCCGCACTGACCCCACCTTGCTCGCTGGCATCGAGCTCGGGGCGCCGTCTCTCTTGATCCGCAATTCGTGGCGCGCCGACCTCGACCGCATCACGCGATCGTTGCATGAAGTCGCTGCCGATGACGTCGCACAGCACGTGGCTTGAAGGCGCACGCCGGCGCGTCGCGGCGACACCGCTCGCACCGGAGATCGCCGAGATCGGCCATGTCGCAAGCATCGGGGATGGCATCGCCATGGTCACCGGCCTGCCCAACGCGAGGCTGGACGAAGTGATGCGATTCGAAACCGGTCAGCTTGGCTTTGCCCAGACCCTGGACGCCGATGCGATCGGGTGCGTACTGCTCGACGACATCGGCATGCTGGAAGCGGGCGCGACGGTGCGCCGCACCGGGGAAGTCCTGCGCACCGTCGTTGGTGCCGGTTTGCTGGGCCGGGTGGTCGATCCGCTCGGCCGGCCTCTTGACGGGGGTTCGCCGGTCGAAGCCGAGCGTCACGATCCGGTAGAACGCCCGGCGCCTGAAATCCTCGACCGTGCCCTCGTTACTCAGCCGGTGCAGACCGGTATTCTCGCCATCGATTCATTGTTCCCCCTCGGCCGCGGCCAACGCGAACTGATCATCGGCGACCGCGCCATCGGCAAGACCGCCATCGCGGTCGATACCGTGATCAATCAGCGATCCAGCGACATGATCTGCGTCTATGTCGCCGTGGGGCAGAAATCCTCGACCGTGTCGCGGGTCATCGACGCTGTGCGGCGTCTCGGTGCACCGGAGCGCTGCGTCTTCGTCGTGGCCGGTGCTGCCTCCGCACCCGGATTGCAATGGATCGCGCCCTTCGCCGGCATGACCGTGGCCGAGTATTTCCGTGACCGAGGCCAGCATGCTCTGGTGGTCTTCGATGACCTGACCAAGCACGCGGCAACGCATCGTGAGATAGCGCTGCTCACGCGCCATCCACCCGGCCGGGAGGCTTATCCAGGCGACATTTTTTACCTGCATGCACGCCTGTTGGAACGCGCCGCGAAACTGTCGCCGGAACTGGGCGGCGGGTCGCTGACAGCGCTGCCGATTGTCGAGACCGACGCCGGCAATCTCAGCGCCTATATCCCCACAAACCTGATTTCCATCACCGACGGTCAGCTCGTGCTGGATGCGCGATTGTTTCATGCGGGCCAAAAGCCGGCGATCGACATCGGCACCAGCGTCAGCCGCGTCGGCGGCAAGACTCAGGCGCCGGCCTTGCGTGAGACCACCGGCATGTTCCGCCTGGACTATGCGCAGTTCCTCGAACTGGAATTATTTACTCGGTTCGGCGGCGCGCCCGATGCGCGCGTCCAAAAGCAGATTGCGCGCGGAGAGCGGTTGCGCGCGTTGCTGGTTCAGCCGCAATTCGCGCCGTTGCGGCTGGTCGACGAAGTGACGCTGGCGCTCGCCTTGCGCGAGGGGATGCTGGATTCGGTGCCCCATACATCGGTGGCCGGACTACGTGTGGCACTGCCGGACTGGCTGGACGCGCATGCTGCCTCGGCGGTGACGAGCATCGGTCACGACGGATACATGGGCGAAGCGGTTGCCGCTACGCTGCGTGCGGCGGTCGCCGGATTGCTGGCGCAGCAGGTCCATCATGGCTGAGGACCTTGCCGCTGTTCGCTCGCGCATTCGCGGCGTGCGGCAACTAGACGTGGTGATCGGAGCGATGCGCGGCATCGCGGCGGCGCATGCGAAGCAGAGCAGAGAATTGCTGCCGGGCGCGCGCGCCTATTCAGGCGCAGTGGCTCAAGCAACGGCGCAGGCATTGCGGCTGCAGGATGCGGATGTTGAAAGCAATCCCCGACGGGGCGACCTCGCGCGGATCGTGTTCTGCGCGGAGCAAGGTTTCGTGGGCGGATTTGTCGAGCAAGTACTCGCAGTGGCTGCTGGGCGTTCACCGGCGGATGTGTTCCTCCTCGGCAGCCGGGGTCTGCTGCTGGCGCCGACACATGGGATTGCGCCGGTGTGGCAGCGCGCCATGGCCACACAGTCTGCGGGCGTTTCCAACGTGTGCATTCGGGTGGCAGAGGCGTTGTACGAGTGGATGGCGGCACGGCAGCCTTGCGGCGTCGAAGTGGTTTTTCCCACCTTCTCCCGCGGGGCGGGCGTAGCCGTGACATGCCAGTCCCTGCTGCCGCTGGACCGGAGTCGATTTCCGGTCCTACAGCCAAGCGTGCCGCCGTTGACCACCCTGTCGCCGGATGCCCTGTTGGAGAAACTGGCCGAAGAGTACGTCTTTGCCACGCTCTGCGAAGCGGCAATGCAGGCCTTCGTTGCCGAAAATGAGGTGCGTGCCGCAGCGATGGTGCGCGCTCGCACCAAGGTGCAGGACATGCTGGCAGAACTCACACTGACAGAGCATCGAGTGCGGCAGGAAGCAATCACCGCGGAATTGGTCGAGCTTGCGGCCGCAATGTGATCAAATCATCACCGCACAATGTAACCCATCGACGCGCCAGCTGATGCATTGACCGAGATAACGGCAGCCACATGCGGGCTTGTGTATCCTTTAGAGCGGATTCGGATCAGGTTGCACCATGTCGAGCATTGCGCAGGTAGTTGGCGCATTCCTCTGAGCTGAACTGATCGAGCAGCGTGTCGATGCGTTCACACACCGCGCCGGTGGTTCGCCCGGCTGCCTTGCGGAGCAGGGTTTTGAGGTTGGCGAACACCTGCTCGATCCGGTTCACGTCAGGACCGTAGGCTGGCGCGAGCGTCACCCTTGGCGGGTCCCGTGCGGGCTACATCAAGGCCGTCGCGGACCTAACTCCGCCACCCAGCTGTTCACGGCTCCCCCGAGGCTTAGTCGCCGTGCCGCCGCTGGCGCCGCATTACGACCCGCTGACCGTGATGCGCTGCCGGGCGGCCGAGGGAAGGGACGCCCTGCTGGTGCGCCGGGTGCCAGATGGCCGGAACACTGCACCAGCGGCGTCGCCGCCCTGATTTCCGATGCCGCAGCGCGCTTGGGTGGAGTGATCTTTCTAAGGCCCGCTTCCAACGCCTCGTCTGTATCGCCGGCTTCGACCTCGCGCGGGGTCTCAATGAACCGCTCAAACTGCCGCTTTTCATCCTCCGGACGGGAATTGGGATTGCTGGCATGGGACAACTTCCTCGCGATCAGCACCGGAAAATGGAGGGGCGGATTGCGCCGACCCTCGCCGGGTCAGAGCTCTCGGCTGCGCTCGATCGGGAAGCGACTGACCATAACTCCCAGATTGTGGTCGATTGCGGAAAGCACAACGGCAATATGCTCCAGCGCGCGCGCGATTCGCTCGCTGGTGTCGTTCTCTCCTATTTGTGGCGCAAAAGGCCGAGCGATACCGGGAGGGCTTTGGGGCTCAAACGTCGGAGGCATGACGCTCACTCCTTGGGATTGGCAGCGCCTTCAAGGATAGCGAGCGGGCCGGCGGAAGTCATCTCGCCGGCCCATGCAACGCCGACTTGCCCTGCTGAGGATCAGCGATGAGCGACCAGCGTCACCAAGCGTGGTCGCGGGCCATCCTACGCGATAAGCGCCGCTCGCTATGTTCTATCAGTGGTTTGGTACGCGAGCCGCCATCCCCAAGTGCGTTGGAGGATCAGATCCGTGCGGGTTTCATCATCGACGTCCTGCTTGATCCGCAAACCGTACGGCAAGACGAATTCGGCCACGTAGCGGTGTAAATGCGCCTCTCTAAGGTGCTGATGGACGCCATAAATCCTGCGCTTGAGGATGCCGAAGTAGCCCTCAACGGTACTGGTGTGATATCAATAACCCGAGCACCTGCAGCACTTGCTCTGTTATGTCCGGCTGCGCGTTCCGCAGAAGCTGCACGCTCTACGGCGAGCGCGCTGGGATGAGGACTCCGAATGACTGAAAACCGCACAACCATGACCTACATACGACCGAAGCCTTACGAGTTTCCTCGTTATGATCGTGTAGAACTCCTCGCCGACCGGGTTGTGCATCTCGTCGGCACCGCTTTGGCATTAGGCGGTGTGGTCTGGTTAATTTCCCGTCTGCCACCGGACGCAAGCACCAAACTCACGGCATCAATCTGGATTTATGCCTCTAGCCTGCTCAGCATGTTGTCGGCATCGGCGCTCTACAATCTGGTAGCCGCTCGACGCATCAAATCTAAATTGCGCCGATTAGATCACGCCATGATTTTTGTGATGATCGCCGCCAGCTACACGCCTTTTGCTTTAAATGCATTTCCGAAATTCTCCGGACATCTCCTGTTAGGAATAATCTGGGCTCTGGCGATTGCGGGTGTGATACTGAAATTCTCTGCTGTTCCTCAGTCCGGTTTTTTGTCGGTGGGCTTATATATCGCTATGGGATGGGTGGTCCTTGGATTTCTTCCCGTTCTGATTTCCTCCGTCGCCGAGCCTTCGCCACTGTTGCTGCTGTTCGGCGGCATCGTCTACTCGGCTGGTGCGCTCATTCATGCCTGGAGTGGCTTTCGCTTTCATAATGCGATCTGGCACACTATGGTTCTTTCAGGTGCCGCCTTGCATTTTGGTGCGATAGCTCTGCTGGTGTAGCCGGATCTCAGCGTCCGGTCTGAAGGTTCAGGAATCATCAGAGTCGGTTACCAAGGGGGCTTGAACGCCGCCGGCGCCCACGGTCCGATGTGCGGCATTGATCCGCGAGGTATCGCATGTGGACTGCTGAGAACCGGGCGCGACATGACCGCGGCCGACTACACGACCCGAGAGATCTGGCCGACGAGGAGTGGTCCCTTGTTGCGCCGCTGATTCCACCGGCACGGCCCGGCGGGGATCCTTGGTGAATTGATCTATGCGCTTGAGTAGCGGAGCAGTGAAGTCGAAATACCTTACCAGATCGACGAAGAGGCGGCTTGCCGGTTGTGCGTTTGCCCGTGCGTCATGTACAGCTTCGCCTGCTGATCAGTGATGTGTCGTCCCGGTACGCTGAGCACTCTTCTTGGTGGTTGAGAACCTCCGCATTCCGACACGCGTCACCCAGCCGCAGGTGGGACCCCCGGGGACGCGCTTCGCCGTCCTCTGACGCAGCATCCACTTTGTTCGTCGGCGCGCAGTGCGCACCCCGGGTGCGGAAAGGGCAGTGATTTCAGTGCCTCAGATCGGGCATGTCAGGTCTGAAATGAGTGTCGGGAAAGCTCAGGAAATCTCAGCCCACCACTCCACTTCGGTGGGCGTGGAGGCTCGGGTGCCCGTCCTGATCGCGAGCGGCATCGCCCTCCTTGCCCTGCTCTCTGCGGCGATGCCTTGGGTCCGTGCTCCCGCCTTCGAGCGGCCGACTCATCCGATTGTACTCCGTTACCGCGCGCTCGCGCCGGTCGCGCTCCTGGCCACCCCGGTGAACGTCGCGTTGGAAGCGGCCTGGATCTCATACCAGCCGCTCTGTGCCATGAATGTGGGCTGGACCGAGCGGGCGGTGACGCTTCTGATCTCCATTCTGCTGATCGGCGCAATTATCCTGCAATTGCTGCTCGGCTGGCTTGGCGAGCGTATGAACCGTCGGCGGCTCGTCATCGATCGGGCTTGGAATCGCCTCAGCGATAGGCGCGCTGGTCTGGCCCGGTGTCTCCGCCGGCCGCCACGTCCATTGTATCGGTTGCGGAAACCCCGGTAAGCGCAGGCTTTCAGGACGCGGGCGCATTTGCCGTCCTCACACCCGCCCCGGCTCTGCCCCATGAAGCGCTACCCAAACTGGGTAAACGGCGGTACGACTATTGCACAGCCGGGAACAGGCTCTCGTGAGGGAGGTCACCACATGCGCAATCGCACTCGCTGCTTCGGCGTCTCAGCCAGTCGGACGGGAAACCACCCGGTCGGCGAACCGCGCGCACGGCACCGCGTTTGGCTCGCTGTTGTGGCGCTTGGGGGCATGCTGCCGTTCCTCGGTCCGGCGCCGGCCAACGCGGTGAAGGTCGGGCCAGTGACCGACCCGATCGGCGTCATCCGTATTCCCAAGGGCGCACCAATCCAGATCGGCGGCTACTGGGTGATCTCCGGTCCCGACACGGCGCTTGGCACCGACTCAATGCGCGGTGCCCAGGTGTCCTTCAAGGACCACGGCAACGCGATCGATGGCCACCCGATCAAGTTCTCTGTCGAGGACGACGGCTGCAACGCCGAAGGTGGACAG
>JASHVB010000317.1 GCA_030039695.1 Acetobacteraceae bacterium | reverse complement strand
ATGGGCGGCGCAGCTGATCTCGCAGTATCTGTCGCCGAACGGCTTCGTCGTGTCGCTGCAGAACTGCATGAACGAAGAGACAATCGCGTCCGTAGTCGGCTGGGGGCGGGTCGTCGGGTGCATCGCCAGCTCCATCACCGTCGATCTGTGCGAGCCAGGCCACGTACGCCGTGCCGCCGGCAAGAGCGGCGACAAGCATACAGTGTTTCGCACCGGCGAGGTGCATGGCCGCATCACCGAGCGTGTGCAGGAAATCCGCCGCCTCGTCGGCCTCGCGGACTCCGCGCTGGCGACGACGAATCTCTGGGGTGAGCGCTGGTCGAAGCTGGTGACCAACGCAATGGCCAACGGCATGTCCGCCAGCACCGGGCTGATCAGCAGGGACATCCTGCGCAATGACGCGCTACGTCGGTTCGGCGCACGGCTCGGCAGCGAGGCGATCCGCGTCGGCCAGGCGCTTGGCTACGAACTCGAAGAAATCCACCACATTAACCCGGAAATAATCGCCAAGGCCGGCGAAGGCGATCCGGCGGCGACGCGCGAATATGACGCACACCGCCTTGCGGAGGTCAGCAAAGCAGGTGGCGGCGAGCATCGCCCGTCGATGGGTCAGGACATGGTGAAGGGAAGGCGTACCGAGATCGAGTTCCTCAACGGCCTGATCGTGCGCAAGGGCGAAGAGATCGGCATTCCGACGCCAGCGAACGCGGGGTTGACGGATATTGTGAAGCGCGTGGAAAAGGGCGAGCTGAAGCCGGATCCGCAGCACATCATCGACCTGCGGCTGAACTGACGTTCATCCGCGGCTGGCGGTTTCGCGCTCTATGAGATCGGAAACGCACCGCGCGATCTTGATCGCGAGGAATTGCCGTGTCGGTTCGTGCGCCGAACTCCAGAGGGACCAGTCGTTGCGTCCACCAGGACCGATGGTCACTCTGGAGCGGATGATGCCTCGGCCGCCGGCGTTCTCGGTCAGCATCGCGTCGGGATGTGCTGCAGTTCGAGCGCGATGGATCTGCCACACGGTCGTGGACGTTCGGTTACGATGTGCTCGTTGTTTGCCGCCGTAGAGCATGCCGCGTCGGATCCGGCTATCGGGAAGAAAGCGTCGAGCGTGCCAATAACGGCGGAAGACAACGAACGTGCTGCCCCAGAGCTTGAAAATGCTGGGCCCCGCGGAGTTTGGTAACGCCGTATTCCCGACATACCGCAACGCCGCACCACAGCGGATTGAACGGGATAGCGCAGATATCGAACCCCGAGAGCAGTGCGCCCTGGCCCGGGTTGCCGGACAGAGGAGATGCTCTCCTGGCAAAAAAGGCGACCGGGCAAGGCGTCTGCGACCGGTTGGAGAATGGTCTGGGCGGCACTTCAGGCTCGGGGGACGATGTCGCTCGCTACTCAGGTGCGCGTTCTGTTGGGGCCGCAATCCTCTATTTGGCACGACGATCCCGATGATCCGCGCGAGCCGCCTGTAGCTTCACCGATTACATGACCCTTTGACGATAGAGCGGGTTGCGCAGAAGCTCGCGCACTTCAGGATCACGCCGGACAACATTACGTGGTTGTTTCATTTAGAACTGCCTGCCGCGCCCGCCGGGTGGGCCGCGTGTCGCGCAAAGTTTCAACTATTTCCATACCCACATGTGAAGCTGTCTGCACCCGAACAAGCGTGACAGAACCTTGACACCCCGGGTCTACGAGCGCATAGTCCCATGTCGTCAACAGCCAGGAGGTGCATGAACAGCATGACTCCACCCGGGATGTTCGGGGTTGTCGACCCGCTTGGCATCGGCAGTGATCCCCAGCAGTCCAAGCATTAGCCGGGCGTATACAGCCCGAGCGCGAAGTTAACCTTCGCATTATGACCCCCGCTCAAACGCGAAAGGCGTGCGGGGGTCTGTGCGTTTTTAGCGTATGACTTTGTCACGGCCAGGAATTGCCACACTCAACTTGGAGCGTGCGCAGTGCCATCGTCGGCCGTGCAGGCCGCTCCGCAGCCATGCGCAGCGGCAGCCCGCGTATCGGGCTGTCCTGTGCGGCCGCATCCGTGGCCATCGTCTCGAACCAACGCCGAATCGCGCGGATGATCCCCGGCGTCGCAAACGGCAATACCGCGGCACGTAGCACCTGCAGCGCTGTTAGCGGGGCTTGGGGCACCTGGCCGCGAAGCAGCGGGCGCCGGTGCGCGACGTGATTCGTCAGTTCGGGCGTGCGGGCGCAGGAGGTGTCTCTCAACGCGACAAATACGCGAGGAAACCTGACATTGTGTTAGCAGGAGCCCAAACTCCCGGCCGCGTTGACCGATTCGCCACGATCACGTTTCTATCCCTATCAGACGAAGGGTGATCCACATGGCTGCACAGTTCGATCTGCTGATCCGCAACGGCACTTGCATGTTGCCCTGGGGTGCGGAATCGACGGATGTGGGCGTGCGCAATGGGCGAATTGTCGCCTTGGGCGTGGCTGGCGACGCAACCGCCGACCAGGTGATCGACGCGCGTGGCCTGCACGTTCTGCCCGGGCTGATCGATCCGCACGTGCATCTGCGCGATCCCGGCGACAAGGCGGTGGAGAGCATCCCCACCGGCACCCGAGCCGCCGTGCTGGGCGGGCTGGCCGCGGTATTCGACATGCCGAACACGGCACCGTCGATCACCGACGTCGACAAGCTCGCCTGGAAGCAGGAATACGTGGCGCGTGCGGCCTGGTGCGACATGGGGCTCTATGTCGGTGGCACTAAGCAGAACATTCCCGAGCTGGCGAGACTCGAACTCGGCCGCGGCGTGTGCGGCATCAAGATCTTCGCTGGCAGCTCAACCGGGGATCTGCTGGTCGAGGACGATGAGCATCTTGAGCGAGTCATGCGCTCCGGCCGACGCCGCATCGCCTATCATTCCGAGGACGAATACCGGCTGCAGGACCGCAAGCATATGTTCCATCGCGGCGAACCGCATCGCCGTCATATGGAATGGCGTGACGTGGAATGTGCCTTCCTCGGCACGCGGCGGCTGATGGCGCTGGCCCGCGCGACGGGGCGGCCGGCGCATATCCTGCACGTCTCCACCGGCGAGGAACTCGATTACCTGAAAGACTTCCGCGACATCGCCACCTGCGAGGTGCTGGTCAACCACCTCACCCAGGTCGCGCCCGACTGCTATGACCGGTTAGAGGGTTTCGGCGTGATGAACCCGCCGATCCGGGGCCCGGAGGTACAGGAGGCCTGCTGGCGCGCGATCAACGATGGCACGGTAGATACCGTCGGCTCCGATCACGCACCGCATTCGCGCGAGAAAAAGCTGCTGCCTTGGCCAGACTGCCCGGCGGGCCTGACTGGAGTGCAGACGATCGTCCCGGTGATGCTCAACCATGTCAACGCAGGCCGGCTGTCGCTGACGCGGCTGGTCGACCTACTGTGCGCCGGGCCGGCCCGGGTTTACGGCGTGGTTGGCAAGGGCCGGTTAGCCGCGGGCTACGATGCCGACTTCACGCTCGTCGATATGAAGAAGCAGCGCCGGGTCGAGGAATCCTGGATTGTCTCGCCTTGCGGCTGGACACCGTTTGCCGGGATGGACATCACCGGCTGGCCTGTCGCCACGATCATTCGCGGCCGCACGGTGATGCGAGAGGACGAAGTGCTGGGCGTGCCGAGCGGGAGACTGGTGAAGTTCATCG
>JASHVB010000316.1 GCA_030039695.1 Acetobacteraceae bacterium | reverse complement strand
TGTTACGGGCGTGTCACTTGAGGAGAGGGGACTACGCAGTGAACAAGATGGATCTCATCGCCGCCGTCGCAGAACAGACGGACCTATCGCGGGCGAAAGCCGGGGAGGTGGTTGATGCGGTGTTCGGCGCGATTGAGGCGGCACTGAAGAAGCAGGACGAAGTGCGCCTGGTCGGCTTCGGCACCTTCGCCACGGCGCAACGAAAGGCTGGGACCGGGCGCAACCCGCGAACCGGCGAGGAGATGGCCATCCCGGCGTCCACCACGGTGCGGTTCAAGGCCGGGAAGGGGCTGAAGGACGCGGTGCAGTAGGCTGGCAGTCGGAGGTCGTCAGCCGTCGGGCGGACAAATGATAGTCTGACAACCGGTGGCGGGCGACCGAAGACATTTGGGCGGTTAGCTCAGCGGTAGAGCATCTCGTTTACACCGAGAGGGTCGGCGGTTCGAAACCGTCACCGCCCACCAGACACCTCGCCTCACCCGGGTGCGGCGGTGCCACACGACAGGGGGTGCGGAAGTCGACCTTCCTCCGGCCGTTGCGCCGTCACTCGTCCTGCCATCGCCACCCTGCAGGTCCAGAGCGAGGGCGGGGCCGTCCAGCAGGCGGTGGCGCGCCTCGTCGAACGCGAGGGGCGTCGAATAGATCTGGTGGATGCAGTCGATCCAGCGGAAATCGCGCTGGTACGCGACGGCGGGACGATCGGGACAGGGTCGTTCCTTTGTAACCCGGCCACTGACGTGAAGCGTCACGGGCAAGAGCATCGGAAGGCAGCAGCGTAGCCAAACAACGATAGTGATCCGCCTTGCCGGCGAGGCGCGGGATACGCTGAGCGAAATCTGGTTCTCTTCGGCGCGCCGAGGGCACGATCGCCAACGCCGACCTAAAGCGGGGTACTGTGCGATCAAACTTGCGCAGTTTTGTTTCAGGATGCTGTGTCGTCTTCTATCAGGTCACGACGGCGACGTGGTGGTGCTTCGCGGATTGCGCGGAAGCCCCGATATGCCGGCGATTCTCGCCCGCTCAGATTGGCCGCGTCCCTCCCTTGACGCTCACCCACCCCCAGCCTAAACGCTGCCCCCTGCCGCTGCGGGTGTAGCTCAGTTGGTTAGAGCGTCGGCCTGTCACGCCGAAGGTCGCGGGTTCGAGCCCCGTCACTCGCGCCAGCGCAGCCGGGACGCCTCCTGAACGGCCCAGGGACCGTCCTGATTCACGTCAATCCGGTCGGAAGGATTGCCCGGCCCTATGGCCGGACCGGGAACTAGGGGGTAATGTCCGCGCATGCACCGTCCCGGTACTCGGCTACCGCGGCGGGCTTAATCCTGACCGGAGCGGAATTGCCATGCAACCTGTCCTCTACGGTTACCTTCCCGTCCTAGTGTTCGTGGTCATCGCCGGTGGCATCGCCGTGGCCATGGTCGGCCTCTCGCTCGCCTTCGCGCGGCAAAAGCCATACCCTGAAAAAGTCTCCGCCTATGAATGCGGCTTTGAGGCGTTCGACGACGCCCGCCGCCGCTTCGACGTCCGCTACTACCTCGTTGCCATCCTTTTCATCATCTTCGATCTGGAAGTCGCGTTCCTGTTCCCTTGGGCGGTGGCCCTGAAAGGGATCGGCGCATTCGGCTTCTGGTCGATGATCGGGTTCCTTGCGGTCCTCACAGTCGGCTTTATCTATGAATGGTGCAAGGGCGCGCTTGAGTGGGAGTAACCGCATGAGCGGAGACACTATGCTAGCCTGGAACCGGCAAGGATTGCCGCCGGGCGCAGAGCAAGACGCGGTGGTGAAAGGCATCACCGGCGAAATCGCCAGCAAGGGCTTCATCGTCGCCAACATCGATAAGGTCGTAAACTGGGCGCGCACTGGCAGCTTGTGGCCGATGACCTTCGGGCTGGCCTGCTGCGCGGTAGAGATGATCCACGCTTACATGCCGCGTTACGATCTCGACCGTTTCGGCACGATCCCGCGCGCCAGCCCACGGCAGAGCGACGTCATGATCGTAGCCGGAACGCTGACCAATAAAATGGCGCCGGCGCTGCGCAAAGTCTATGATCAGATGCCGGAGCCGCGCTGGGTGATCAGCATGGGAAGCTGCGCGAACGGCGGTGGCTATTACCATTACTCATATTCGGTGGTTCGCGGCTGCGATCGCGTCGTGCCAGTGGATGTCTATGTGCCCGGCTGCCCGCCCACCGCCGAGGCGTTGGTCTACGGCATCATGCAATTGCAAAAGAAGATCCGCCGCACTGGGACCATCCGCCGTGGCTGAAGGTCTCACCGAAGCACTAGCGGCGCTGCCCGGCGTGCACGACGTCCGCACTGAATTCGGTGAGACCGTCATCAATGCCGATCGTGACTCGCTGCTCGCTCTGATGCCGACGCTGCGTGACAATCCGCGCTTTGCGTTCGAGCAAGTGATGGACATCTGCGGCGTGGACTGGCCGGAGCGGGCCGAGCGGTTCGATGTCGTCTATAACCTGCTGTCGGTGTCGCTGAATCAGCGGCTGCGCGTCATCGTGACGACGGACGAGACGCATGCGGTGCCGTCGGTGCACACGATATGGCCCACTGCGACATGGTGGGAGCGCGAGGCGTGGGACCTGTTCGGCATCGTGTTCTCCGGCCAGCCGGACCTGCGGCGCATCCTCACCGACTACGGCTTTGAAGGTCATCCGCTGCGCAAGGACTTCCCGCTGACCGGCTATGTCGAAGTGCGCTACGACGAAGACCGCAAGGCCGTCGTATATGAGCCGGTCCGGCTGACGCAGGACTGGCGCAGCTTCGATTTTCTCTCGCCCTGGGAGGGTATCACGACGCTGCCGGGCGACGAGAAGGTCCACACTGAGCGTGCCGTGCGGAACGCGCCGCCGCCAAGCGAGGCGAAGCCATGAGCGGGACGCCCGACATCGAGACAGAGCCCACGGCCAGTCAGATCGTCGAGTTGGACAGCCACACGATCAATTTCGGCCCGCAGCATCCCGCCGCGCATGGCGTGTTGCGACTGATCATGGAACTCGACGGCGAGGTGGTGGAACGCGCCGATCCGCATATCGGCCTGCTGCATCGCGGCACAGAGAAGTTGATGGAATACCGCACGTATATGCAGAACGTGCCGTATTTTGACCGGCTCGATTACGTCTCGCCGATGTGCGAAGAGCACACGTTCGCGCTAGCAGTAGAGAAGCTACTGGATATCCAGGCACCCGAGCGCGCGCAGTGGATTCGTGTGTTGTTTGCCGAGATCACGCGCGTGCTGAACCATCTGCTTAACGTGACGACCTATGCGCTGGACGTCGGTGCGATCACGCCGAGCCTGTGGGGCTTCGAGGAACGCGAGAAGCTGATGGAGTTCTACGAAGCGGCGTC
>JASHVB010000315.1 GCA_030039695.1 Acetobacteraceae bacterium | reverse complement strand
GCGAGGAGAAAGCCGCTGTCCCGCTTCGACCAATATCGTGATGATTTCCCAACTGCGCGGCATACCCGTTCGGCCACGGGGGCGCTGGAAGTGGCGCTCCACACCGATGGCGGGGTCCTGGTTTTCAATGGTTACACACACGAGCAGTTTGTTGATCTGTTCCATGCGATCGGGTCTGATCGGAACAATCGCGTGGTGATCCTCACCGGCAGCGGCGATCGATTCATGGAAACGATCGCACCGGACGGTTTCGATTTTTTCAGCCCGCACGGCTACGACAAAATCTACCGTGAAGGCAAGAGAGTTCTCATGAACGTCCTTGATATTGAAGTACCGATGATTGCCGCGGTGAACGGGCCCGCACGGCTGCATCCGAAATATATCCTGCTCGCCGATATCGTACTCGCCATCCCTTCGGTCGTCGTCCAGGATAAGCCGCGCTTCGAGCGTAGCATCGTGCCAGGCGATGGGGTCCACCCGCGCTGCCAGGAAGCCATAGGGATGATGCGCGGCCGCTATTTCATTCTCACGCGCCAGGAGTTGGATGCCAGGACAGCCAAGGGTTGGGGCGCGGTAAACGAAATCGTGTCGGCAGACAGACTTCTGCCGCGTGCCCGCGAGATCGCGGAGGGCCTCGCCAGCCTGCCACGACTCACCACGAGCTACACCCGCATCGCACTGACCCAAAGACTGCGTCGTATCGTCGATGAGGGCGTCGGCTACGGTCTCGCGTTGGAGGGATCAGTGCCGCCGATGTCGCGCGAGCCAAGATGTCATGAGGGCAACGCACTTCGATCAGTGTTCCGGTGAGCAAGTGGCTTTTGGAGAATAGCATGAGCAATCCGTCGGACGGTACCGCAAACGAACTCATCGCGGCGACCATGATCGTCAATCGTCAACCCCACCATGTCATGGTCGAACCGCGCACGACGCTGCTCGATGCGTTGCGGCAACAACTGGCGCTGACCGGCACCAAAAAGGCATGTGATCGCGGTGAGTGCGGCGCCTGTACGGTTCTTGTCGATGGCCGACGCATCCTGTCTTGCATGACGCTGGCTGCGATGCACAGCGGCCGTCAGATCACCACCATTGAAGGCCTGGAGCAGGACGGCACGCTGCATCCGGTGCAGGCCGCATTCATAGAGCACGACGGATTTCAATGCGGCTTCTGTACATCGGGCCAAATCGTATCCGGTGTGGGCATGATTGCCGAAGCGAAAGCGGGATGGCCGAGCGCAGCCACGCAGAATGTGCGCCACGGTTTCGCCATCAGCGATCTGACCGCCGAGGAAATACGCGAACGGATGAGCGGGAATCTCTGTCGCTGCGCCTGTTATCCGAACATCGTCGCGGCATTGCAGCACGCGGCGCGACAGGCTTGACCCATGCATCCCTTTACCATCGCTGCTCCCACTGATCCGGACGCCGCTGTTGCGATGCATGGCGGTGACCCCTCCGTTGCCTTTATCGCGGGTGGGACCGACCTGATCGGGCTGATGAAAGACCGCGCAATGATGCCCGCGCGATTGCTCGACATCAACGCGCTCACCGGATTAGCCGGGATCGCGTCGCTGCCGGATGGCGGTCTGCGCCTCGGTGCCCTTGCCCGTATGAGTGACGTGGCCGCCGATCTGCGCGTCCGGCGACATTATCCGGTTGTCGCGGAGGCCCTGCTGTTATCCGCGTCCGGCCAGTTGCGCAACATGGCCTCGATAGCCGGCAATATCATGCAGCGCACGCGCTGCGCGTATTTTCGCGACGACGACGCGCCGCCGTGCAACAAGCGTCAACCGGGATCGGGCTGCTCCGCCTTGCATGGCCTCAACCGCAATCATGCGATTTTCGGCTGGTCTGATTTCTGCGTCGCGGTCAACCCGTCGGATCTCGCCGTCGCGCTGGCGACGCTCGACGCGACGGTGCGCGTGCATGGACGCAACGGCGAATACACCATTCCATTCGCCGATTTCCACGCTCTGCCGGGAAATGTGCCGGAGCATGATACGATACTCGGTTCCGGCGATCTGATCGTCGCGGTCGACATTCCAGCCAACACCGACGCTCGCGCATCACACTATCTCAAGGTACGCGACCGCCAGTCGTATGAGTTCGCAGTCGTATCCGTGGCGGCAGTGGTGTCGCTCGAAGGCAAACGGATCGCGTCGACCCGGCTTGCGATGGGCGGTGTCGCTCACAAGCCGTGGCGGCTTCTCGCGGCCGAGCAGGCTCTTGCCGGCGTGGTGCTCAGCGATGACGACGCTTTGAAGCAGGCGATCGCCACATCCTTCGTCGATGCAAAGCCGCTCGCGCACAACGCATTCAAGGTTGAACTCGCGCAGCGTGCCGTCTTGCGTGCGCTGCATGTCGCGGGAGCACGCACATGAATGCCATCGGCCAACCGCTGTCGCGCGCTGACGGAACCCTGAAGGTGACGGGACAAGCGCGGTACACCGCCGATGTGCGGATAGACGACGCGCTCCACGGGTCGATCGTTCACAGTACCATCGCCAATGGCCGTGTGGCGGCGATCGACACGACAGACGCCGAGAAGGCGCCTGGAGTCGTTGCGGTGTTCAGCACGCGCACCATGCCGCGATTGAACCCGACGCCGAGGCCGTGGAGCCATCTGCACCCGCACGGCCAGGGCTATCTGCCCATGCAGGACGACGAGATCCACTACGCCGGTCAGCCAATCGCGTTGGTGGTGGCGCACACACTGGACCAGGCTGCCCATGCCGGGCGGCTGATCAGGACAGACTACGAGGAGCGCCGGCCAGCCGTGTTCGCGGCCGAGAGAGTCCGCGAGGCAATCGATCCGCCACAATTTCTGTGGCCCGTCACGTCATCCGTGGGCAATCCTGCCAAGGGACTGGCGGATGCCACAATCACGGTCGAGCAAGCGTATACCACCGCTGATCGCCATCACAACCAGATGGAGCCGCACGCCACGCTGGCGCGCTGGGGCGTTGATGGAACGCTGACCCTGTTTGACACGACACAACATATCTTCGGCACGAAGGAACTGGTCGCCATCGTGCTTGGCATGCCGCCCGAGAAGATCAGGGTTGTCGCGGAATTTCTGGGCGGCGGATTTGGCGGGAAGGCCTATGTCTGGCCGCATACGCTGCTGGCAGCGATATCCGCCAAGGTGCTGCGCCAGCCCGTTCACATCCAGCTCACCCGTGCCCAGATGTACTCGATGGCCGGGCATCAGCCGGCAACCATTCAGACGATCACTTTGGGAGCCGACCGAAGCGGGAACCTCACCGGCAT
>JASHVB010000314.1 GCA_030039695.1 Acetobacteraceae bacterium | reverse complement strand
GATGGCCAGCGGTTGCTCGCACGCACTCTGCGCCGTGATTGCCTCCGGCTATCCGAATGTGAAGGAGGCATATGGCGTGGCTAGAGTGGTGTTCCTCGTGTTGGCGATCGGACAGCACAACGATGAACCGGTCCGTTGATTGCGTGACGACGTGCCAAGCATTGCCGCGGAATGAGGTGGTGGCACACCCGGCAGTCACAGCCCCCACTCATCGATAGAGTCGACCGGTGGCTGACAAACATAGCGCTGTCGCTCAAAGGCTTCGGTTGGCCAACTGCGGTCGAGCTGTGGTTGGCCGAGCTGACACGCCCGCCGGCCAACGCCGCGTAGGCACCGGACGCGACGCCAGCACAATCGCCTGACACCACGCCGGAGAAAGAGATTCGACATGAAGCGAACCTTGCCGTGGCTGATTCCCGCATTGCTGGTGGCGGCGTGGCAACTTGCTGCCATGCTCGGACTGCTGTCGGCGCAGGTGCTGCCGGCACCGACCGAGGTGGCGGCAGCAGGCTGGAACTTGGCCCGTTCCGGCACTCTATGGACCAACATCGAGATCAGCGCCTGGCGTGCCATGCTCGGCTTCATCGTCGGCGGCGGCATCGGCTTCACTCTCGGCATCATGAACGGGCTGTCGCCGCTCAGCGAGACTCTGACCGACAGCACGTTGCAGATGCTGCGTAACATCCCGCACCTGGCTCTGATTCCACTGGTGATCCTGTGGTTCGGCATCGGCGAGGAAGCGAAGGTCTTCCTCGTAGCTCTTGGGGTGTTCTTCCCGATCTACGTCAACACCCAGCATGGCGTACGCTCGGTGGATCCGCATCTGCGGGAGATGGGCCGCGCTTACGGCATGTCGAGCGCTGCCTTGTTCTGGCATGTCGTTCTGCCGGGTGCACTGCCGTCGATCTTCGTCGGCTTGCGCTACGGTCTCGGCATCATGTGGCTGACGCTCATTGTCGCGGAAACGATCGCCGCGACATCGGGCATTGGCTACATGGCGATGAACGCGCGCGAGTTCATGCAGGTCGACATCGTGGTGTTCTCGATCCTGGTCTACGCCCTGCTGGGCAAGCTGGCCGACAGCGTCGCTCGGCTGCTCGAGCACACTGCGCTCAAGTGGAACCCGATTTACGCAAAGGCCTGATTCGATGGACACAGCAGTGCTTAAAGCGTCCGCTCAAGCCATGC
Source organism: Acetobacteraceae bacterium (assembly GCA_030039695.1). The sequence continues at coordinate 7,874 of JASHVB010000314.1, read as the reverse complement.
CGCTTTTCGCCGCCCGCGGTGCTGCCGTCGCCCTGCGCGGCGTATCGAAGGCTTTCGGCGCGCATGACGTGCTGCACGGCATCGATCTGGACATTCTGCCGGGCGAGTTCGTTGCTGTGATCGGGCGCAGCGGCTGCGGCAAGTCCACATTGCTGCGTTTGCTGTCGGGATTAGACGGACCGACCACCGGTGACATCGCGGTCGGCGACCGGCGTGAGGACCGCAGCAGTGTGGTGCGCCTGATGTTCCAGGAGCCGCGCCTCCTGCCGTGGCGGCGCGTTGCAGCCAACGTCGCTGTGGGCCTCGCGCACACACAGACACGACGTGAACGGCGCAGTCTGGCCGAGGGAGCTCTGCTTCAGGTCGGTCTTGCCGGCCGAGAGCGACACTGGCCCATGGTGCTGTCGGGCGGCCAAAAGCAGCGGGTCGCCCTGGCACGCGCCCTGGTCAGCCACCCGGGTCTGCTTTTGCTCGATGAACCGCTCGGAGCACTCGATGCGCTGACCCGCATCGAAATGCAGGACCTGATCGAAAGCGTGTGGCTGGACAAGGGCTTCACCGCGATGGTGGTGACGCACGATGTGAGTGAGGCGGTCGCCCTCGCCGACCGGATCCTGCTGCTGGAACAAGGCCGGATCGCGCTCGACATCGACGTCGATCTGCCGCGCCCGCGTCGTCGCGGCGATGCCGCGGCAGCAAAAATCGAAGGCCGCGTTCTCGATCGGTTGCTCGGACGACAGCACGGCTGAATCTGCTCCGATCCCCTCAGCCCCGACATTTGCGATGGTATCGCTCGACGTGCCGCGCCGGTACGCGATTGGAGCGGTTCGGATCGTTCGTCCCGACCCGGCAAGCGGCAGCAAATGGGCTAGCGCTGGTGGACTTTTGTACGACCTAACCCGCGACCTATACCGCGAGATCGATCCCGCCTTTATCGCCGCGTGGCAGAAGCAAATCGACGATCACGCGACCGCCAACCAATCACATGGCGCCTCCGGCGCGCAATGGCGCGAGGTCCTGGAAGGACTTCAGGCGCCGATGTTGTGACGCTGGCGCTCGCTGCCAACATCACTGTGCTCGCCAGGCATGGCCGGCTCGCGAAGGACTGGCAGAAACGGCTGCCGGACAATTCCTGCGCGTAGACCAACACATTCGGGTTTCCGGTGCGCAGGCGCAACCCAACGCACATCCACGATTGGCCTGATCTGATCCCCCGGGACCAGTGTGATCACCCCCGACCCGAAACCTTCTGGCGGCGAGCGCCGGACTTTCCTCGCCGAGCGCAGTTGCGGCCAAGTTCGGCACACCGCCGCAGCCGCCAGAGAGGATCAGGCGCATTTCGCCTACCCGTTTCCTATACCACGGGAGGCAAATTTTCGGGCAGACCGTAATTCGGTCTCGGTGAACTACCTCACAGCATTACAATCACGCTGCGGCCAGACTTCGATCCTCCTATCTATGATAATTTCCTCTACCATAGATAACTCGGGATAGAATGCGACTGACGGCCGCAGGCATTCTTGTCCGGATAAGAAGGAGGAACGTCGCGATGGGATATTGGAGCATGTTGCCTCAGGACCTCCTGACTGCTCTGGCGGGAGCGATCGCAGCCAGCGTTGTTGCCGCCATCTCCGGTTTTATGGTGACCCGGATCGCGAAGGTTCGGCGTTGGTTTGAGGAGGGGCGCTTGGGGGCGTCGCTGGTCCTATCGTTCTTAATGTCTGTTCTCGTAGCCGGGATGATGGGCCTATTTCTCAGGCACCTGACTTGGGAAGAGGTGCATCCCCTGAAACAAGCCCTGGCCGACTTCTCTATCGTCGCAGGTGGCCAAGTAGACCGGGTCGCCAACCAAAGCTGCCAGGGGCAGATCACGGATAAATTCCACGCCACAAAAGAAGACGCCGGCCTCTACGAGGTCTGCCTCAACAGCCCTGTGGCGCAGGATAGTCTCATATTGTTGAGTCCGTCGTTGAGCAATACAGATAAACCAACTGATATAGTTACTTCTCGCGTAGTGAATATTCATCATGTCTCTTTCACAGTGCAGACGTTGGTTAACGGCAGCGTCGCAGACCGAGGATTTTGGTTTCTAGTCCTGCATCAAGAGGCTGCTCGATGAATCGGCCTGCACGCTGCTTTGCCGTCGGCCATCGGCGCCGGACTCTGAACCACAGCTTCCGGGCGACCAGGATCACGGCATGTCCGAACAACGGTGGCAGCCTGGGAAAGGCGGCGCAGATGGTGAACCATGCCAGCGGGGGCACGACGCAGTTCTACGGTCGCCGACGCGAGGAACTGAGCCTCAATAAGGTCGAAGGGAATACGGTGTGGACGAGCATAGCGACGTTAGCACGACAATGCCCCACTGCTCTGCCGGACCCGACCTAACAGAAGCGGTGCGCGAGATAGAGCCTCCATCCGTCTCCGGCGGTAGCGCCTCTGCAACCCTCGCGTGGTAGGTGGCCGCTCATCGACCAGACCACACCTCGCCGGCAACCGCGCGCGAGTTCTCCCGAAATGATACTGCTAGCTTGCTGCGTTTCTGTTGACACGCCGTTCGGCAATGGCGTCAGTGAGCTGTTGGCGGGGGCAAGTACACTCATGGGATCCTGCCGGTGGAAATTCCCGCCCCAATCGGGTACATGTCCGCACTGATCGAGTGAACCACATCACCGACAACGCTGGTGGACGCCGCCACGGTGCGGCGGTTACAATACGGAGGAATTCGGAGTGGCAGGCAAGAGCGGCGACGGCATCGTCTACCTGGCGCTCGCGTTCTCGGCGCTGGCAGTCGTGCTGTCGAGACCGGCCGATTCCAGCGTGACTTATCGGAAACTGCGCTGGCTGCTGATGCAGCACTCCGCTCCCGAGACGATAACCACCGCTGGCGCGATCGGCGAACCCATTACTTTTCCTGTATCGCCCTGATCAGCTGATCGGGTCAGCCCGATACCGCTGTCGCCAAGTCGCGCTCGCGCCGCCGCGCAACAATGCAGGAGTCTGCTGGGTCGAGAACAGCGCCCCGCAGCGGACCTTCGTCGCCGTCACGCGGGATGGCATTTTCGATGCGACCTTGCCCACACCATCCCGATCATCCGCCGGCGCACAACCACGTGACCGCCGTCGTCGAGCCCAACCGTGCTGCTGCTGTTCTTTGCCGGGTCGACCCCAAGGACTGAAACCAGCATCTCTAGCCGCCTACCTTCCCGTTGTCGGGCCGGCCGCCGCTGCCGACGGGAGGGGCGGGCCACCCGATGAAAACTGACAAGCGGCTCGTGTCACACGCCCTGAATCTCGACCGGAAGGCCATCGTCTGCATTTCCTCGGCCAAATATCCTGGGAGTGAGGAGCGGCGGAGTTCCCTCGCGCGTTCGGCAGCATTGTTCTATTGGGTGCATGTTCGGGTCCCGAGAGCAGATGGCGCCATCGCGCCCAGTCAACGCCACCATGACGTGCCATTCTGTCCCACGCCCGGTCCGCCGTTACCAGCCTGACCCATGGCAGACCACATTTGAGACGGAGTGGACCGTTCTGTCCTTCCTGTTCTGTCGTGCGTCCCCCGAAAACGCTTGCAGGGTTAAGTGTGGTGTGCTTCAGGCACAGACCCGCGACCGCAGCTAGTCTTCCGACCGGTCTTCGCTGAAGCACAGTCAACATGACCCGAGGCTCAATCCTCAACGTTGCAGTTGCGTTAATCGCCGCAGTCGCGGTTGCCGCCGCCGCCTATCAGGCTAACGTCGTCTTCGCGCCGCTCACACTCGGCCTCTTCATCATTGCGCTCGTCTGGCCCATGCAAGAGGCGCTGCAACGGCGGATCCCTGCGCTTGCAGCTCTCTTCGTCACGATAACCGTGACGGTCGCCATCATGCTGGCGTTCGCTTCGCTTCTCGTCTGGGGGTTCGGGCGCGTGGGGCGGTCGGTCATCGCCAACTCGAGCCGATATCAAGCAATTCTTGACGCGGCAGTGACCTGGCTCGAAGGTCACGACATATCTGTCGCAAGCCTGTGGGCTCAACATTTCAACGTGGGGTGGATGCTGCGCTGGGCGCAGCAGATTACGGGACGCCTAAATACGACACTGAGCTTTTGGCTTTTCACGCTCGTTTACGTGATCCTGGGTCTCATGGAAGTCGACGATTTGCGTCGGAGGGTTGAGGCCTACTTGGAACCGGGTTCCGCGCGCGTTCTGCTCCTGGCAACAGCCGACGTGGCACATAAGTTTCGGAGGTACATAGTTGTACGGACCCAGATGAGTCTCGCGACCGGCGCGCTGGTCGCGGCATTTGCCTGGGCTGCCGGGCTACACCTTGCGGCCGAGTGGGGCGTTATTGCATTCACCCTGAACTATATCCCGTTTCTGGGACCCTTCGTCGCGACGCTCTTTCCGACCTTGCTCGCGATGGCTCAGTTCGCAACCTGGAAGGCGGTACTAGGCATATTCATGTGCCTCAACCTCATCCAGTTCGTCATCGGCAGCTATGTAGAGCCGCGCGTATCAGGCAACGTGTTGGCGATCTCACCAACGGTTGTGCTATTCGCGGTCTTCTTTTGGACCTTCCTCTGGGGCCTGTACGGCGCCTTCATCGGCGTGCCGATCGCGATCGCCGTCCTCACGTTTTGCAGGTACTATCCGTCGACCCAATGGATCGCCGGTCTCTTTGGTGGGCCGGTCAGTGGGAAACGCCGTTAAGTTCTCACCGCCTCTGTGTCCACTCGTTCAGGCCTGAGGTAACCGCTACGAAATCCGCAGCTGGGCTGGGATCGGCTCTGAGGGGTTCTTGCCCCAGCCGCGGGTCCCGACCTGTCTCCCATGCTAGGCTACTTGGCTAGCGCTGCAGCACCAGATCACCGTCGTGGCTGTCCAACTACCGAAGGATTACAACTTCCGGTTAAGTAACATTCCGAGAAGAATATTTCTTCTGCCGTTCACGTCCAATCCAGCGGAATACCGGTCGATGATACAGTCGTCTGTTACCCTCGTGAGCGCGATAAATCGAATAAACATTCGGCCTGGCCCAACATTCGGGCAAAGGCGAACGTACCTATACAGAACCCCGATTCGCTCTTGGCATCAGCGGACTAACAGCCGCCTCACGAGTGCCCACCGGTCAGATGGGCTGGAGTTGGCGGATTCAGATCGCCCCGCTAGGGCCAGAATTCTCCTATGAAATCAAATAGATATTCGATGTTCTCCTCTACAGGCGCGAAAGGCCAAAATGGGAATAAGACGGCAAAAATGGGCACGAGAAGGCAGAAAAGGACACACAAGCCGGCACACTCCCCGGGTGCACTAATACCGCTAACAAAACGGGCGAGGGGGTGGTCAATCGCGACTTGTCGGCGACGGTATCGGCCCCCATGATGATGACCCGGATGGACCAGACGGCCATAGGGATGGCAGTGCCTCCGACCTGGCAGCGGATCAAGTTCCGCCATAGCGATGACACGCATGCCGCGTTTGAGTGTCGCGACGTGAATGTTGGCGGCACTACGAAGGAGAGACGCCACCGCGAACGGGTATGGCCGGCGCTGTCGCGATACAAACGCCGACATCACAAGCGCCGTTGGGTCGGCCATCGCCACGCCCGGATCCAACGAGCGATTAAGCGTGCCGCGTTGCTCTCGGTGCTACGCCGCTGGGACCCGATGAGCCCGCTCGAGGCCTGGCACATGAAGCGGTGCGACCATGCGCAACGTCCGGCCCAGTACGACCCTTGGTAATCGACGCTGTTTACGTCGCGACCTGGCACAAGACGTGCCACATGTACAGCAGCACGTACATGAACAGCTCGCCAACGAAGCGCAAAAACCCAAGCAGATCCCCCTCCCCGCCTTGAGGAGAGGAGGAGGTCAGCATTCTCACACTTTCAACCGCGTGCAAAGCTCACCGCGGCTGTGGGCGTGGCGGCACGCGTCCCGGCAGGGGCTGGATAGGCTGCTGCGGCACCTGCCCCGGCAGCGGTACAGGCTGCTGCGTGACCTAACCCGGTGGCAGCGGCGCAGGCTGTTGTGTCACGTATCCCGGTAGCGTCTGCACGTTGTTGTCCCAGGCATCGGCGCCGATGAACACGCGGATGACCACGTGCGCCGGCTCCTCGTTGGGATTGACCGACAGCACCACCGAATCACCATCGGCGCTCGGATCGACGCTGATCGAGTTGAATGGGCCGAGGTCTTTCAACCCCTGGACCGGCTGCCATCAGGCGGCGGAGACCCGGCCCGGCTTGGCGCCTGCGACGGGAATTGTGAATGTGTCGTCCTGGCGCACGCGAGCCATGAAGCCCTCGCCCTGACTCATCCGCGTATGGAGCGCATCATGCGCGGCGTCGGCACGGACGAGCCGATGATTGAGGACCCCGAGGAAGCGGCGATGCTGCGATCCACGCGGCAATGGCGGAAGCCGCTGCGCATCGACGAGGTCAACCGCATGGCACCGACGCCCGAAGTCCGCGCACGACAGGGCCGACCATGACCAAGAAGCTCGACCCGGTCACCCGGAATTACGATCACGCCCCCCGAGCTGGAGCGCGCGAATTCCTAACAAGGATCCGCGAGTCGAGGCCGTCTGCCGACGCTTCTGCGCGATGGGCGGGTTGAACCCTGACGAGACCATCCAACTCGGACGCGTGCGCTGGCAGCAGTACGCGCTGGCGGTCACGCAGTGGTTGGCCGCGGCGGACGCGGTCGACCCGGTGCGGCCGCGCCGATGAAGCGGTCAGTCACCCTCCATCCGATCGACGCGCGTATCGACATGCGCCTCGAACGCAGCCATGCAGCCCATGAGTCGCTTCTCGCTGGCTCGGATCAGCTCACTCACGACCCGCACGGTTCTGTCGGGCTCGGCCTTGAGCTCAGCAAGCTCCTCCCGCATCGCCGCAACCTCAGTGCGGAGCGTGCGCACGTCCGCCGGCAGCTGCCGGACGAGCTCGCCAAGGTAGTCGAGTGTCATTGCCATGCGCCGACCTTAGGGATCGCCAGCGGCATCGACAAGTTGCGATTGACCTCAGCGCCAGGCCACGATGAAGCGTGCGGCTAACTGTCGCGCGTGGGCATTGGGCGTCCAGCGACGCAACGGCTTCCACGTGCGCAAAATCGTCTGAGGCCGCTTGATGGCCCGCATGGAAAAGCGCGAGGGCGAGCAGATCCGACCAGTCATCATCATGCTCTGGGACGTGCACACCGCCGGAAACGTGCACACTCCCCGTGTACACTCTTCTCCCGAACTTCCCCCGAAATCGCCTAACTACTTGATACCACAGCACAATTCACTTGACAGCCACAGGTCTTGTGGACCGGGGGCAACCCGCAACGGCTTCCGCTACGGAATCAAGACAGGACGTCTCGCGCCAACGGCCTTCAGAATGAGCTCCGCGCGTACCCGTTCCATCTGGTCGATGCGGGGACGCGTCGACGGTTTGCGGTGCCGGACATCGAAGGAGTGGGTGCCAAGCTGATGCCATGCCGCCGTATCGGACTTCGGCGGCATGGCATCACAGGCCTCGTGGGAGGGTTACGCATCATATCGCCTAGAATTATCTCTGCCGGGCGGCGGCATTGGCCGCCGACGCGGCAGCCGGTGTCTCCGCTACAGACGCGGTTGCTGGCGCCGCGAGCGCCGACGGAGTTTTGGACGCCGACGCGACGGCCGGCTTACCCCACACCGGCGTGAGCAAGTCGGCGACATTCACGTGGCAGACATACATAGTGACCCACCACGTCCGGGACTTGCCGTGCACAAGCAAGGGCACGAGGTAGCCGTTCGCCGCAGCCGCGTGGTCCAGATGATCGTCCACCACATTGACGCTGGTGGCCGGCTGATCGCCGATCATGGTGATGACGTCGCCGGCGGTCAGACCCAAGCTGCTAGCCTCGGT
>JASHVB010000313.1 GCA_030039695.1 Acetobacteraceae bacterium | reverse complement strand
TCGACCCTGACACCCGCGTAGCCGTGGCCGGCAAGGTAAGGATGCGTCATCGCGTCCCGCTCGTATGTACCGTCTCGCTTGCGGTACGGCAGGTACTCCAGAATGGCCGGCACAGGGCTAAGCTCAGCGTCGTCAGGGAGCCAGATGCGCGCAGCTAGCTTGGTGCCGTCCTTCAACGGTATCAAAGTGTGCTCAATGACGGAGACGGTGCGTGGAAAGGCCGTGACGATCAATGAACCCTCCAACTCGGTTAGCCCGGGTGACGAGCGCACAATGGGTGCTGGTGGCGTCGCGTATCCCTGCGGCGGCGTCCGGTTGTCGTCCATACACGATTGACGTGCGCGCCGTCTTCGACACCATCATCGACCTGCCCCGCACCGGCTGCCAATGGGGCAGTGTCCAAGCGATTTCTCCTGTAGCTACCGAAAACCTCATCCGGGGGGCGTGGATGAGACGATGGGTTAACATGCCGCTTTCTGTGCAACCACGGTAGGGTGACAGCCGCTGTCTGGCCCTGTCTTTCCCGCTTGTGGCCACTTCCACGCTTTGTAGGCAGCGAGATCGGCATCGATCTCCGCTGGGGCATTTGGCCCGTGACGTGCAACCAATAGCGCCATTTGATGTTCTCAGGCTCTGCTGCGAGCCGCGCTGTAGCGCTGGGACCGGTCGTGGCCCGCAACCGAGGTCGGATCGGTCTTGCTGGGACGGTGCGGCTAAGGTATTTGGCTGCACACCACCCGGCCGGGCGTATGACGTCGCTTGACCATAAGGGGTGGACTGATACACCGCCGCGGCCGGTGCGGGCGCATTTCGATAAAATGTGCGACTTGCATTCGATTCCGTCGCACGAAGGTCGCGATGGCGAGAAGGTCCTGATTGCAGCGCGCCCACACAACCGGCGCGGCAGGCCACGACCCTCGCGTCATTGCAGTTGGGGTAAATGAACAAGAGCGCCCTCCACCTTTGTGGCGGGCCATTGCCTGAGGGGAGGGGACAGTGCCTCAAACAATCAGCCTGGGGTCGACCGGAGAGGACGTGAAGCGTGTGCAGCGGGCGCTCGCTCGTCAGTTGCTGTGGAATCCGTTCGGCCCGATTACCGGAGTGTTTGACGCCTCACTGGAGACGTCGGTGAAATCCTTCCAATCTGCCAACAGCCTGCCGCAGACGGGCGTCGTGGATGCGCCGACCTGGGCGAAGCTGCCGCCCTACCAACAGGCGTCACCGACGCTGCGGCAGGGCGATACCGGCCCGGCGGTCGCCTGGCTGCAAAAGGCGCTGCAGGGGGATGACGTCGCCATTCAATTCACACCCTATGCGGGCCAGATCGACGGCATCTTTGGCCCGCTCACTGGTGCAGCGGTGATCGCCTTACAGAAATGGGCAGGCGTAACATCGCCCGATGGCGTGGTAACCGATGACACGTGGTTCATCTGGCTTACGCCCGGTACCGCACAGCAGCTCACGCTGGAAGGCGCGTGCGGTCTGACCAATGGCCTGATCTAGCGTCGGCAGATGCGACGACGCCAATGCACAGCATTGAGAAGTTAACCTCCATTGGGGCGTGAGCGGGCCAATTGCATGGCGAGCCTGAGATATCATGCTGGTCGATGGACACGAGTCTCCTGCCGCCAAGTCCAAAACGCCTCAGCGCAGACACTGTGATGGCCCACTGCAACGATCAGGTAGCGCCGTGGTCGGAATTGGCTGTCGATCATCGCCTGCGCCGACAGGAATCGCGGTGCGTGACGCGCCTTTATCCGGCGCGGGGATACCGACAGCAACCGCAATAGCGACGGTAACAGCACAATTTCCCGTTTGCTCTCTTATGGCCCCGGCCCAAATCTAAAGTCTACTCGTTGCGGGAGACTGACATCAGCGTAACGTATACGGCATGATAGATGCTCAGTTGAAGGGGATCGGGACCGCTTACCGCCGCTTTGCAGACGAGGAGGCGCGTGGCCGGTCACCATTATATGAGGCGCTGGCGCGGGGTGTCGCGGAGAATGCCTCACTGTTGAAGCTTCTTGCGGGAATGCCTTTGGCCAAACGGCAGCCCAATTTGCTGTTCGCAGCCGTTCGCCATGTCGCCGGCGTCACGCAGGACTGGCCGTCCTTCTGTAGCGTCACGCTCGCACGCTGGGACGAGATCCGGGCCATTATGTTCACTCATTCAACCCAGACCAACGAGCCTGGCCGCTGTGCAACATTGCTGCCGGTGTTTGCCCGACTGCCCCAGCCGCTCGCTCTGATCGAGGTCGGCGCATCCGCCGGGCTTTGTCTGCTGGCGGACCGCTATGGTTACTGTTACGGGAACCATACCCTGCGGCCGGATGACGCTTGTGCCGATGCCCCGGTGTTTCCGTGCCGGGCGAATTCCAGCACGCCGCTCCCGCGTGCGATCCCCCGGATCGTCTGGCGAGCCGGGCTGGACCTTGAGCCTCTCGACGTGGCGAACGCCACGGAAATGGCTTGGCTCGAAACCCTGGTTTGGCCGGAACAGACGGACCGGGCCGTGCGCCTGCGGGCGGCGGTGCGGATCGCTCGGGCCGATCCACCCCGGTTGGTGCGAGGCGACTTGCGCAATGGCATTGCAACCATGGCGGCAGAAGCGCCCAAGGACGCCACGCTGGTCGTGTTCCACACCGCCGTGCTGGGATATCTTCCCAGCGAGGCCGAGCGCCGAGCGTTTGCGGGGTCCGTCGCTTCAGTCTGCGACTACTGGGTGTCGAATGAGGCTCCACGCGTTCTGCCGGAGATAGCGGCGCAACTGCGTGGCCCACCGCCGCGCCAGCGGTTCATTTTGGCGGTAAATGGTGCGCCTCTCGCCTGGACCGAACCGCATGGAGCAGCGATCGAATGGATCGACCAGGAAAGACGAACGGCCTGGCGTGTCTGAAGATTTTAGCATGCGCGACACGTGGTGACAGGGCCCAGGATCCAGTGCCCTCCGATTCCCACCGGCCTCGCCATGCAACACGGGCCGCGTCCGGGCGGCGGCTGTTACCGTGCTGACGGTCTGCACGTTCCGGAAGCAGGCGACCAGGGCATCATGCTTCTTGTCACCCCAATCCGCTGCGCGCTTGGCCGAGGAGTCGTCGGGTCAATCTCGCCCTGTCATGGTCGGGCCGTAAGGGGAGGCCGCGATGCGCGCTGCAACAACTCGCGAGCCGATCGTCCATTTCGTCGGCAGCATTCCATTGCCGGACGGGGCGACGGTGTTCCGCTCCTTGGCGACGGCATCGATCGGGAAACTTTTGGTCCGCTGAGGCGTAGGACGCCGGCGGACCAGCAGCTTCTGGCGACCGTCGTGAAAGAACTGAGCCCAAAGGCAGCGGATAGCGCGTCAGTTCGAACTCGGATCGCCGTTGCGCCTCACGAGTCCGTCTCTATTCGCTCGCGCGATAGCGACTGAAACGGGCAGTTTCGCCAGCACGTGCAAGGCCAAGGCGCTAGCCCGTTCCCGGCGAAGTGCCGCCGGCGTGCAACAATGCCTGCGTCGCCGTTTGATCGCTTGCCAGGCCGCCGAACGAAGCGAAGCGCGCACCGGCGCCGGCCGTTTGATCCATCATGCCGGGGCCGTTCGCGGCGCTTGGGGATCCGCCACCGATGCCCGGAATACCGGGCAGCAAGTCGTTTACGCCGCCCTGGCTCGCGTGCGCGGAGCGCAGCTCCCCGAAACCAGCCGCGCTTGCCTCACCGCCCTCGGGAGTTGCCAGAAAGGCGTGCTCCCCGCTGCTGTCATCGTAGTATCCGGCAACCTCGCCACGGTCATTGATGGCGTTGATCGTGGTGCTCGTGGCACCCGGGACATCCAGCGTGGTGAGCGTACCGTTGTCGTATATGAAGCCGCGCGCCGTGAAGCTGCTGTCGTAATAGGTTCCGGCGACCTCGCCACGGTCATTGATGGTCACGTTGATGAACTGGACGGCACCAGGCGGATTGAGCGTGGTGAAGGTGCCGTTGTCATCGACGAAGGCATGCATCCCCCCGCTGCTGTCGGCGTAGTATCCGGCGACCTCGCCATGGTCGTTGATGGCGGCGGCATCGGTCTCGGTGGCACCCGGAGCATTCAGCGTGGTGTACGTACCGTTGTCGTAGATGAATCCGTGCGCCCCGCTGCTGTCGCCATAGGTTCCGGCGACCTCGCCACGGTTGTTGATGGACGCGGCGATGGTGGTGCTGGCACCGGGGACATTCAGCGTGGTGAACGTACCGTTGTCATAGACAAAGCCGTGCTCCCCGCTACTGTCGCGGTAGGTTCCAGCGACCTCGCCACGGTTGTTGATGGCCTGGGCATCGGTGAAGAGGGCATTCGGGGCATTCAGCGTGGTGAAGGTTCCGTTGTCATCGACGAAGGCGCCCATCCCGCCGCTGCTGTCAACGTAGTCTCCCGCGACCTCGCCACGGTCGTTGATGGCGCTGACGCCGGTGACTGTGGCACCCGGGGCGTTCAGGGTGGTGAACGTACCGTTTTCATAGATAAAGCCGGAATACTCGGAGCCGCTGGTGCCGCTGGTGACGTAGTTTCCGGCGACCTGGCCGCGGTCGTTGATGGCCTCGGCGAAGGTCTCGGTGGCACCCGGGGCATTCAGCGTGGTGAAGGTATACGACGTTTCGTGCAGCGGCAGTGGTGTGAGGCCCTGTACCGGGCTCGGACCCGATGGCTCCACAAACGCGTCGCCGCTTGCATCCGTCGCCACAACGAGGTCGCCACCGGACTGGTTGGTGAGCCTAAGCGTGTCGATCACGTGATCGCCCGACCAGATCGAGAGAATGTCGTTGCTGTAGCTGTAACTATCTGCCTTGGCGAGCCCGACCAGTTCAATGAATGCATTGGGCTGCAGCACAACCGAACCGTGAAACTCGCGAGGTTGGTCGATCTTCAGTTCATCCCACTCGAGTACACCTGCTTGAGCTTGAGCGCTTTGACCCACATCCACCGTTTCGCCGCGCGACACCGCATCACCAAACTCCAGGTAGCCAGTATCCAGGAGACCCATAAAGGTTGGGAGAGCCGTGACTTCGAACGAGCCGGACCCAAGCACATCGGCGTTAATGGTCGCACTTGTGCCAGCGAAGGTTGTACTCCCGTCATTGATCAGCTCCGCGCCCTTGGCGCCATTGACGGTAACTTTGGAATAATTGAGATCAAGGGAGGCCGTGAGTCTCGCGTCGGGTGCAAGGTCAACGACGAAGGGCCCGCCGCTGAACGGACCAATGCTGGAAATAGGAGCGTTGATACTTAATGTGTCCCGTCCTGAAACGCTGATGTTGATCTGCGAAAATGTACCGGAAAAGAAAGGCTCATTCAGCGATACCTCAGCATGATGCGACAGATTTAAAGACGTGGTGATAGAACCCGCTTGTGCCGAACCAATTTCAAGGGTATTTCCAGCCAGGTCGGTGTCCGCAATGTTCATGGTACCGCCCAATGGCATCATCAGAACATCGCCGGACACAGGGATTTGGGCTGGGCTCCAGTCGTGGGGGTTGCTCGCCCTGTTGTTGCCGCCTCCTACCCAGGTCAGCGTGGCCATGTGCCACCTCCGGTGTTTGCGGTCAGCGGGAACTTTGCATATCCGGGTGGCACTGTCACGTGAACGCTGATGGTCAGGTTGCGGTCAAGAGGTCCGCTGTCCGGCCACGCCGTTTTGCCACTCCGTGTCGATTGGCCTTTTGGGCTTCAGTCAGGGACCGGCCAAGCGAAGCAAGACACCTGCCGCCGACTTAAGAGTCCACAGAGTCCACCCTGCCCTCGGCAGTTCGATGTCGCCGAGCCAGCTGCATGGCCCTAGCCAGCGCTCGTGGACGTGCCATTGCCGTGCAGCAATGCCTGCGTCGCCGTTTGGTCGCTTGCCAAGCCGCCGAGCGACGCGAAGCGCGCGCCGGCGCCGGCCGTTTGATCCATCATGCCGGGGCCGTTCGCGGACCATGGTGATCCGCCGCTGACGCCCGGAACACCGGGCAGCAGGTCGTCCAAACCGCCCCGGCTCGCGTGCGCGGACAGCACCTCCCCGAATGCGAAACCACCGCCACTTGCCCCGCTGCCCTCGGGACCTGCGAGAAAACCGTACTCCCCGCTGCTGTCTTGGTAGTATCCGGCGACCTCGCCACGGTCGTTGATGGAAGTGACGAAGGTCTCGCTGGCGCCCGGGACATTCAGCGTGGTGTACGTACCGTTGTCATAGACGAAGCCGTGAGTGACGCCGCTGCCGTCTTCGTAGTTTCCGGCGACCTCGCCACGGTCGTTGATGGCATCGGCGAAGGTCTCGGTGGCACCCGGGACATTCAGCGTGGTGTACGTACCGTTGTCAT
>JASHVB010000312.1 GCA_030039695.1 Acetobacteraceae bacterium | reverse complement strand
CAAACGGTGGGGTTCTACGGCTTCGTCGCATGGACGCCGACGCTGCTGATTGCCAAGGGGATCCACATCACGCAGAGCCTGAAATACAGCGCGATCATCAACGTCGCTGCGGTGATCTTTCCGTTTCTGATCATGCTATTCGCCGACAAGATCGAACGAAAATGGCACGCGTGCCTGTCATGCCTGGCGATCGCGGTGTTCGGTGTCTGGTTCGCCAGCGTCGAGAGCTCCTGGGCCTTGATCGGGCTCGGCGCCTGTCTGGCGATGGCGGCGCAATGGTTGTCCTACGGGCTGCACAACTACCAGGCAGAACTCTATCCCACCCGGATACGCGCTCGCGCTGTGGGGTTCGTCTACTCATGGAGCAGATTGAGCGGCATCCTGACGCCGTTCTTCATTGCATTCTTTCTGCGTGACTTCGGCGCCCCAGGTGTGTTCGCATTCGTTGCGGTCTGCATGGGGATCGTGATCCTGTCGGTCGCGACGCTGGGTCCGCGCACGAACCTGCTGGAAGTCGAGGCGATCGCGCACTAACCGGCCGCTGTCATCGCGAGCACCGGAGGCCCGAGGCAATCTGTGGGATTGTCTCCGGGCCTGCGTGCTCGGCTTGGCAGGTATGGCGTTTCACGGGGGGCAATTCGAACGGCACGACTGCAGGCTGAACGATCAAACCGCCCACGGATCGTGCGCGTACAACCAGCGCAGTGTTTCCGGCGCGCGATCTCCTGTTCTCGCCCAGTCCGCGTCGCGGCTTTCCTGCTCCCGCCCGTCCGCCATGTGGAACCGAGCCTTGTTGGCACGCGACATCGCCTGCAGGCGGCTCACCCGTGGCAGCCGGACACTCTCGTAACGCAGCAGTGCGCCCGTGACGTCATCGCCGCCCGCCGCCAGACAGGCGGCCAGCGTCGCGCCATCCTCGATCGCTTGCGCCGCGCCCTGGCCCATGAACGGATACATCGGGTGGCACGAATCGCCCAGCAACGTCACGCGCCCGACTGACCACCTTGACAACGGGTCGCGGTCGAACAACGCCCAGATGAAGCACGTCTCGGCCGCGGCGATGATCCGTCGTACCTGCGGATGCCAGCCGGAGAACGCGCGGACCGCACGGTCGGTCATCGCGCGGTCGGTCCAGTCCTCACGGCTCCAGGTATCATGTTCTGTCCAACCAACGAAATTCAACAGCCGGCCACCCGAAACGAAATAGTGCACCAGGTGCCCGCCCGGGCCGAGCCACGCCTGGTTGCCGATTTCCAACCCGAGATCAGCGACGCGCTCGGCGGGCACCAGGCCGCGATAGGCGACGCAGCCGGCAAACAATGGCGCCTCGTCGCCGAACAATTGCGTGCGCACTACGGAATGGATGCCGTCGGCACCGACCAGCACATCGGCAGCGCAGCGCGCCCCGTTCTCGAACCAGGCCTCAACGCCGTCAGGACGCGCGGTGAAACCCGCGAGCCGGTAGCCGAGATGCACCCGATCCGCTGGAAACCCAGAGACGATCGCCCCCAGCAGATCGCGGCGATGCACTGTGAGATGCGGGGCGCCGTAGAGGTGCTCGCAGAGCGGGTTCAGCGGTGCCTGCTGCAACGTGCGTCCGTCCAGCCAGCGGCGTTGCAGCGTGAAGGCCGGTCGCACCGCGACCAGGTCGAGCGCTGGACCGAGGCCGAGCCGCTGCAGCACGTGCACCGCGTTCGGCCCCATGTTGATGCCGCCGCCGACTTCGGTGAGTTCAGGCGCTTGCTCATAGACACGCACATCGCAACCCGCTTGCCGCAGCGCCAGCGCTGCGGCAAGGCCACCGATGCCGGCACCAATGAGGGCGACGGTTGTCATGTTATGGTGAGGCGCCGTGCCATTGTCATCGCGAGGCGCGGAGCGCCAAAGCGATCTCCGACCGGACGATGCGCGAAGTTTCGTGCGCCCTCTCGCGATGGATTGCTTTGCTGCTGCCCTCCTCGTGATGACATGCGTGGTCAGAACCCGGTCGGATCACCGTACGGAACGTGCAGCACGCGATCGACGAAGATGCCCGGTGTGACGACGTGATCCGGGTTGATCTCGCCCAGTTCGCGCACGTGCTGTGTCTGCACGATGGTGAGCTCGGCCGCCATCGCCATCACCGGATTGAAGTTGCGGCCTGACTCGCGGAACGTCAGGTTGCCCCAACGGTCGGCCTCCCAGGCTTCTACCAGCGCCACATCGCCGGGCAGCGATTTCTCAAGAATGTAGGTGCGACCGTCGATTTCGCGGTGCTCCTTGCCGACTGCCATGCGCGTGCCGACGCCCGTCGCGGTAAAGAACGCCGGCACGCCGGCGCCGGCGGCGCGCATGCGCTCGGCCAGCGTGCCCTGCGGCACGATCTCCAGCTCGATCTTGCCGGCGCGATAGAGCGATTCGAACACGACAGGATCGGATGATCGTGGGAACGAACAGATGATCCTACGCACGCGGCCGAGCTCCATCAGGCGCGCGAGTCCGACATGGCCAACACCGGCGTTGTTGGCAGCCACCGTCAGATCCTTGGCGCCCTGGTCGATCAGTCCGTCGATCAGCGCGTTCGGTTGTCCGACGGCGCCGAAGCCGCCGATCAATACGGTGGAACCGTCCTTGATACCTGCCATGGCATCCGCCATGTCGTGGACGATCTTGTTGATCATTCGTTCTCTTCCCTGAGCCTGTCCGATGCAGGGAGGTTAGCACCGAGGCAGAGAGGCCGCGAAACCTCCCTGCGGCCTGCTGTCAGTGAGGGAGCAAGGCAGAGGCAAACCGAACCAGCGCACCTCCCCGCCGCCGCGGCTTCGTCGGAGCCTCATCGCGAGCGCAGACCACTCTCGTTGACCGCGGCGGAATTCCGTCAGCTCGGCGTCTCACGCTTGGCTTGTCCGACCGGCCGCTACACCAAGGCCGGCAACGTGAACCGCGTCATCCACGGGGCCGACGACATGGCAGTCCGGGCGGTGGGCAATGGAGACGTGGCGGTCGATCTGGCGATGCGGCTTAGCCGGACGCTGGTGACGATGCACTGAGCGTCACGCCGCCTTGGTGGCTCCGAACAAGCCGCCCAGCTTTGCCAGCGTCTGCAGGTGCTCGTCAGCGTTGCCGAACATCATGTCGATCATGGTCATGCGCTTAAAATAGTGCCCGACCTTGTACTCCATTGTCATGCCGATGCCGCCGTGAAGCTGGATCGCCTCCTGCCCGACATGCTTGCCCGAACGGCCGATCTGCGCCTTCGCCGCCGCCATCGCTCGGCGGCGTTCCACCGGGTCCGTCTCTTCCGCGATCACCGCGGCGAACATCGCCATGCTGCGCGCTTGCTCCAGTGCCACCAGCATGTCGACAGAACGATGCTGCAGCACCTGGAACGACCCGATCGGCCGGCCGAACTGCTGGCGCGTCTTCAGGTATTCCAGCGTGGTCTCGTGCATCACCTGCATGCAGCCGACCGCCTCTGCGCACAGTGCGGCGGTCGCTTCATCCGCCACATGCTCTATCGCCTGCAGTGCATTGTCGCTCAGCACCGCATCGCCGCTGACGCGCACGCCCTTCAGCGTCAGCTCGGCGGCGCGCAGGCCATCCTGCGTCGGATAGCCGCGCCGTGTGAGGCCAGCCGCATCGCCATCAAGCAGAAACAGGCCGATTCCATTACGATCCTGCCGGCCTCCGGAAATGCGCGCGGTAAGCAGCAGCTTGTCGGCGCAATCGCCGTGCAGAACGACGCTCTTCGCACCATCGAGTACATACGCATCGCCATCCTTGCGCGCGGTCGTGGCGACATCCGCCAGATTGTAGCGCGACTGACGCTCGATATGCGCGAACGCCAGCTTTAGCTTGCCGGCCGCGACCTGTGGCACGAGCGCAGTACGCAGCGCGTCGCTGCCTGCGCGGCGCAGCAATCCGCCGCCCAGGATGACCGTGGCGAAGTATGGTTCCAGCACCAGGCCGCGGCCGAAGGCTTCCATGACGATCATGGTCTCGACCGCGCCGCCGCCGAAGCCGCCGAGCGTTTCCTCGAACGGCAGTCCGAGCAAGCCGAGTTCGGCGTACTGGTTCCATGCCGACTGGCTCCAGCCGGCCGTTTCCGCGATGTACTTTTTGCGTTGCTCGAACGCGTAATGATCGGCGATCAGCCGATCGACGCTGTCCTTCAGCAGGCGTTGTTCCTCGCTCAGGTCAAAGTCCATGGGTCGCCTCGACAGGTTTTTCCCGGCTCGGCAGGGAGGCCGTCGGGATCGTGCGGCAGCTTAACAGAACCCCTCGGCATGCCCAGGTCCAGAGCGAAACCGGCCTGATATTAAAATATTTCCGAATAGACAATGGAAATTCGCCGAATATTGTACAGTCAAATGTGAAAGTTACTTTACAATAGCCCACCTCGACGTAAGAGATGACAATGAACCTCGCCTTGGCCATATTGCATGTTGTCAACTGACTCTGCGGTAACTGGGTTGTCGACCGCGTCTCCATGTATGAGGAGAGCAATTTCTTCTTCAAAGGGGGTATCTTGTTAGCGGTCTACTGGTGGCTCTGGTTTACGCCAGAGCCGGACCGCCGGCAGGCCAACCGACGCATGATCGTCATCGCCATCACCGGCACCGTTATCGCGCTCGCGCTGAACCGCTCGCTCGCGGATATGCTGCCGTTCCGGGGGCGTCTGATGTACGCCTCCGATGTCGGCTATCATACGCCTTCGACCCCATTTTATGTGAACCTGGAACACTGGAGCTCGTTTCCGAGCGATTCCTCGACCTATTGGTTCGCTCTTTCGTTTGGTTTGTACCGGCTCAAGC